>JAHJOS010000068.1 GCA_018820005.1 Alphaproteobacteria bacterium
CGATCCCGATGGCAACAATATCGAAGCGGTCTGCCACGCGCCGGAATAGGCTGGTCGACGCGGGCTGGCTCGGACGACGGCTAGACTGTCTTGAGCCAGTCCACGATTGCCTCGGCTGACTGCAACGGCGTCAGGCCGGTGGCGTCGAGCTGCAGCAGGTTGGACTCGTCGCCGCCGAACAGCGGCACGGCACTGGCGTGGTTACGCCGGACATAGTCGGGATCGCGCGGCTTGCGCATCTGGTCGCGACCTTCCGACAGGATGCGGCGCATGTTCTCATCGAGCGCACAGGCGACGTGGACCACACAGAACGGCGGCCGCGAGCGCCCAAGAGCCGTCATGCGGTCCCATTCTGCCAGCGCCCAGGGGTCATCGCCGGACAGCACGGTGGTCAGCACCACCGGCACTTCGGCGGGCAACTACCCGATCAGCTCGTGGCCCAGCGCCTCGACCTTTTCGACCGTGGCCTTGAAGGCATCGGATTTGAACTCAGTAAGCGCAAAGGCCAGATTGTAGACAGTATGGATGTCGAGGAGGCGTCCCGAAAGCAGTCGCGCCAGCTCCCGTCCGATAGTCAGCTTGCCGACCCCAGGATATCCGTTGAGCACCACAATCATCGCTCCCCCCTCTGCCCTGACGACCGGGCTGGTCGCACATCAGGCAATGATGCGCGACCACCTGCAGCTTGTGAAGCCCGCGCCTAGCCGCTGATGATGCTGCGGGTGACACGACCGTCGCGCTGCAGGATGATCTGCCAGGTGCGGACGCGCTGGCCGGCGACCTGGGCAAAGGCCTTGGCGCTGTCCATGGCGGTATCGTTGAGCGAGATGATGATGTCATCGACCTTGAGCCCCATGGCCTCGGCCGGCGAGCCCGCCGTCACGGCCGTAACGATAATGCCCTTGGCGTCATAGGCCAGCCCCTTCATCTCGGCGAGAGCTGGATCAATCTGGCGCACGGTGGTGCCGGAAAAGCGCGAGTCTCCGCCAATTGTCGCCATGGTATTGGCGTCGGCCACCGGTGCGGCTTCTACCGTGAAATCAATGGATTCGCTGCTTCCGTTGCGCAGACGCACGAGCTTGGTGCCCTGCCCGATCGGTTTGGTCGCCAGCCGGAAATTGAACGCGCTCGGGTCGTCCACGGCCACTCCGTCCACGCTCATGATCACGTCGCCGGAGGCAAAACCCGCACGGGCGGCCGGACCATCGGGCGCCACCTCGGTGATCAGCGCACCATGCGGCGCCTGCATGCCCAGGCTCGTCGCAATATCGGCCGTCACCGCCTGCATCTTGGCGCCGAACCATGGGCGCACGATCTGGCCACCACTGACGCCGGCATCGGCAACCAGCCGCGCCATATTGGCCGGAATGGCAAAGCCGATCCCTACCGAGCCGCCGGACTGCGAATAGATGGCAGTATTGATGCCCACCAGATGTCCGGCCATATCCACCAGGGCGCCGCCCGAATTGCCCGGATTGATCGCCGCATCGGTCTGGATAAAGAACTCATAGTCCGAGCGCTCGACACCGGTTCGCGCCAGGGCCGAAACGATGCCACTGGTCACTGTCTGCCCCACGCCAAACGGATTGCCGATGGCCAGCACCAGGTCGCCGACTTCGAGAGCATCGGAATCGGCAAAGGTGATGGCCGGGAATTTCGCATCACCCGGTTCGCGGATGCGCAGCACCGCCAGATCGGTCTGGGCATCCTCGATCACGATATCGACAGCGAACTCGCGCCCGTCGGAGAGGGCAATGCGCACATCGGTGGCGCCTTCGATCACATGGCGATTGGTCAGGATGACGCCGCTGGCATCAACAATCACACCCGATCCGAGTGACTGCGATTCCCGTGGCCGGCTCTGAAACTGTCCCTCGCCGAAAAACCGCGAGAAGAACGGGTCATTGGCAAAGGGAGAGGCCGACTGCTGTTCGACACGGGTGGCATAGACATTGACCACCGAGGGCGACACCGCCTTGACCACCGGCGCAAAGCTCAGCTTGATCTGGGTATCACTCTGGGGCACGCCGGTTGACGGAGTGGGCGCAACGACCGCGGCCTGCGCCACTGGCGCGATAGCCGTCTGCGCGACGCTGGGGGCGTTCCAGGGGGCGAAAGCCAGTGTCCCCCCGATAGCCATAACCGCTATGGCGGCACCAGCCAGCAACAACGTGCGCTTTGACATTGAACGAACCTCCAGCCATCGTGCAGACCACATCAGCGTGGCCGCGATGGCCCCACGCAAACGCCCGGAATCGGGCACGAAAATGGCGTCATGCAGATGACGCATTTAGCGGCCAAATAAACGTTTGCGTGAGGGGGCACACCGCCCTATATGCAGCGCTCGTTTTCCGAACTTCTCCCAGCCCGAAAGGCCAGTCGTCCATGACCACCGAGCCGAACCACGTTTACCCGAACACCTCCGCACTGATCGCTGCGGAGGCGCCGGATTTCCCGGCCTTCCTGTTCTCCGAACGTGAGCTGCACCGGGCCACGAAGGTTTTCAAAAAGGGCTTTGACGGCCTGCTGACCTATGCGGTCAAGTGCAACCCGTCGCCCCACATCATCGCCCAGCTGCATCGCGAAGGTTTGAAGGCTTTTGACGTCGCCTCCAATACCGAGATGGAGCTCGTCCGCGACAATGCCCCTGGCGCGGTGATGCATTACAATAACCCCATCAAGAACAAGCGCGAAATTGCCCGCGCTTATGAAGAATTCGGCGTACGCAGCTTCACCATCGACCATCCCCAGCAGCTCGACCAGCTGGCGGCCGTGGTGTCGCCCAGCCGCGACGTTGAAGTGACCACCCGCTTCAAGGCCGGCAAGGCGCTCAAATCCTATGACTTCGGCATCAAGTTCGGCGTCATGGAACAGGGCGCGGCTGAAATCGCCACCATGGTCGAACAGATGGGCTATACCCCAAGCCTCTGCTTCCACGTCGGCAGCCAGTGCGAAGACGCCTATGCCTATGAGCGCCACATCGCGGCAGCCGCCCGTATCGTCGAAGAAGCCGGCATCGAGCTCAAGCGCCTCAACATCGGCGGTGGCTATCCGGCCCCCTACCCGACTAGCGAAGCGCCGCCAATGGACTACTACTTCGAGACCATTGCCACGGCCGTCAACGACCACTTCGGCGAAAAGCGCAAGCCCGAGCTGATCATCGAACCCGGCCGTGCGCTGGTGACGTCGTCAACCTCGCTTCTTTTGCGCGTAAAGCATCAGCGTGGCGGCCAGTCGGTCTATGTCAACGACGGCGCCTATGGCAGCCTGATGGAAGTCAAATTCATGCACTTCACCCCGCCGGTCCGCGTCTGGCGCGGCGCGCGCGTGCATGACAATGACCAGGAGTTCTCGGACTTCACCATCTGGGGCCCAACCTGCGACAGCTATGATGTGCTGCCCCAGGTCTTCACCCTGCCCGCTGATATCGATGAGGACGACTGGATCGAATTCGGCCTGATGGGCGCCTATACCCAGGCGTCGCTCACCCCGTTCAACGGCTTTGATCGCCGCGATCAGTTCTGGGTCGACGAAGCCTATACCGGCAAGGACCAGCAGCCGGAATAACCCGGCTTCGGCGCCGCCACACACTTCGATCCCCGCTTCGGCGGGGATTTTCGTCTCTGCCCCATCCGCCTTTTCCACCCCGATCCCAACCATATCGGAACTGAAAATGCAGCACCCCGCGCCCCTGGCCGACTTCGGCCGCCGCATCATGATTCTGGGCCCCAGCAACGCAGGCAAATCGACACTGGCCGACGCCATTGGCCGCAAGCTGGGCATCGAGGCCATCCATCTCGACCGCTTCCGCCACCAGCCCGGCACCGACTGGGTGCCGCGCGACACCGCCGACTTCCATGCCCTGCATGACGCAGCCATACTTGCCGATGCCTGGGCGATGGACGGCAATTACACCGAACTCATGCCGCAACGCTTTGCACGCGCCACCGGCGTCATCGTCATCGACGACCATTTTCTCAAGCGCTACCTGCGCTATTTCCGCCGCACGCTGTTCCAGCGGCAGCGCATCGGTGGGCTGCCCGGCAGCCGCGATAGCGTAAAGTGGATGATGATCGCCTGGATCTGGAAGACGCGGAACGCCAGCAAATACCGTGTGATGGCCAGGGCCAGCGGCCTGCCCTGCCTCATTTGCCAGAACCGACGCGAGCGTGACGCACTCTATGCCGCCTGGTCGCTGCAGGTGCGGCGCTAGGGCTACCGCCGCACCGGGATCTGTGGCAAGGCCAGCAGCGTGGACGCACTCGCCAAGACAGCGTCATGACCCGAAATCAGCGACCGCCCCAACAGGCCCTCGGCCTTGTCGCGGGTAAAGTGCTTCTCATTGCCGATATCCTCGACGATGACCCGCAAAGGCCCGCCCAGCCGTGCCAGAAGTGCAATCAACCAGTCTGGCATGGTGTTGCCGCCCAAGGGACGATCTGGGTAGGCGCTGCGCAAAATGGCCGCCAGTTCGGGAAAACGCACATAGTCCGACGCCGCCAGATAGCGCTGACCAATCGATGCCGGCTGCTGCAGGGCAGCGACATGCAACCCAGCCACATCGCGAACATCGACCACCGAGAAGCCCGTACTGGGCACCGCCGGCCCCGCCCCCACCAACATGTCGGCAACCATGTTCACCGACGCGCTGAAATCGGCATCAAGCACCGGCCCCAGGATCGCACTGGGCAAAATGGTGGTCAGGCTGAGATCTTCCGAACGCGCCATTGCCCAGGCGGTTCGCTCTGCGTTGGTCTTGCTGACATGATAGGTGCTGGGTCGACGCATCCCGGCCAGATTGGTGTAATCAGCCTCGCTATAGATCCGCACACCTGACTTCTGCCCATGCCCATAAGCCACTGCGGCAACTGACGACGTCATCACAATCCGCCGCACGCCTGCGAACGAAGCATAACGCAGAACCCGCTCGGTCCCCTCCACTGCCGTGGCTATATATTTGCTGCGGTCACGTGGCTCGGCCCCGGCAACAGACGCGGCAATGTGCATCACCGCGTCCACTCTGAGCATGGCCTGCGTCCAGCCATGGTCGAGCAACAGGTTCAATTTTACAAAGGTCAGGCGATAGAGCACGTCATCACCCAGTTGAGCCACGACCGCTCTGCGGACGTCCTCGGCCTTCTCGTCAGAGCGAACACTGCCGCGCACCGAATAGCCTGCGCGCAACAGCGCAATCACTGTCCACTTCCCCACAAAGCCGCTTGCGCCCGTCACCAGCACCAGACCCGAAGGCATGTTCACTCCACGCTCAAAACAGAAAAGCGGCCACGGAGTAAACCGCAGCCGCCTGTATTCCAAACCAGTACGCCAGCCTTATGCGGCTTCGTACTCGTCGTCCTGGTCGTCGCGGACCTGAACAGGGCCGCTATCGAGACCCTTTGCATTGACGTCGCGATCAACGAACTCGATCACGGCCATGGGCGCATTGTCGCCATAGCGGAAACCGGCCTTCATGATGCGGATATAGCCGCCCTGACGTTCCTTGTAGCGCGGGCCAAGCACAGCAAAGAGCTTGGCAACCTGGCCTTCGTCACGAACCTGAGCGATCGCCTGACGGCGAGCATGCAGATCGCCGCGCTTGCCAAGGGTGATCAGCTTCTCGACGATCGGACGCAGGTCCTTGGCCTTGGGAAGCGTGGTGACGATCTGCTCGTGCTTGATCAGCGCGGCAGACATATTTGCGAACATGGCCTTGCGGTGGCTGGCAGTCCGGTTGAGTTTGCGACCTGAATTACCGTGGCGCATGGCAGTCTCCTAAAGTGCTTGGCAGCGCAG
>JAHJOS010000526.1 GCA_018820005.1 Alphaproteobacteria bacterium
CAACCAATGCCATCGTGATCGGCTTTAACGTGCGTGCCAACAAGCAGGCGACAGACCTGGCCACCCGCGACGGCATCGAAATTCGCTATTACAACATCATCTACGATCTCGTCGATGACGTGAAGAATGCGATGAGCGGTCTGCTCAAGCCTGAACGCCGCGAGACTTTCATCGGCAATGCCGAGATCCTGGAGGTCTTCACGATTACCAAGGTGGGCAAGGTTGCCGGTTGCCGGATTACCGAAGGCATGGTCGAGCGTGGCTCGGGTGTGCGTCTTATCCGCGACAACGTGGTTATCCACGAAGGCAAGCTCAAGACGCTCAAGCGCTTCAAGGACGAAGTCAAGGAAGTCCAGATCGGCCAGGAATGCGGCATGGCCTTCGAGAACTACGAAGACATGCGCGCCGGCGACGTCATCGAGTGCTTCCGTGTGGAGACCGTGCAGCGCACGCTCTAGCGGCCAAACACAGCATAGAAAAAAGGGCGCGGTTCACACCGCGCCCTTTTTGTTTTCTCAGATGGCTACGGCCCCTGCCCTATTCGGCAGCGGCCTTTTCGGCATCGCTGCGCTGATCGGTAATCGCCAGGGGCGGCTCGGCTTCCTCACGGATGCGGCGAATGCGCAGGCGCTTGATGCGGCGGCTGTCGGCGGCCAGAATCTCGAACTGGAAACCGGCCAGCTTGGACACGCGTTCGCCGCGCTTGGGCACATGGCCAGCCAGATCGAACACCAGACCGCCGATGGTATCAACTTCCTCGGCATAATCGCCGGGATCAAAATCGGGGCCCAGCATGATCTGGACGTCGCTGAGTTCGGCACGCGCATCGGCAATATAGGTATCGACGCCGACCTTGCGGATCAGCGCGGCGGCCAGTTCATCGTGCTCGTCCTCGATCTCGCCGACCACGGCCTCGAGCAGATCTTCAATGGTCACCAGACCATCGGTGCCGCCATATTCGTCGACCACGATGGCCATGTGCACGCGGCTGGCGCGCATGGATTGCAGCAGATCGCCCACCGGCATGAAGGTGGGCACGAACATGGCTGTGCGTACCAGATCGAACTTGCCGATCTTCTGCTTGAGCACGCTGGACACCAGCTTGACCGGGACATCCTTCGCCGGGTCGGTCACCGGCTCGGTGATCTTGCCCAGGGCATCCTTGACGTGGATGAAGCCAATGATGTTGTCGAGGCCGTCCTCGTAGATGGGGAGGCGGGAATGACCGACCTGGCGGAAACGGGCCAAAAGCGTGCCCAGGTTCACATCGGCCTCGATGGCCTGGATGTCGCTGCGCTCGACCATGACGTCGCCGACCGACACATTGGAGAGCTTGAGCACGTTCTGCAGGATCGTGCGTTCGCTCTCGGAAAAATCGGCGGCTTCGGCGCTTCCCTGTTCATCAAGGGCAACCTGCAGATCATCGCGCAGGGAAACAGTGCCGCGCGCCAGCATGGCCTTGACACGGTTCCAGATCGACGGCCCCCGTGCTGGCACGGAGGCGGTACTAGAAGGAGGCTCGGGATTGGCAGGCGCCGAGGGGCCCAGACTGTCGCTATCGTTCATGTTTTCTCGCTGCCCGAGAGCAGCTCACTATCCTAAAATCGGGATCTGTGCCCGCAGACGGATCGATCCGCCTCAGTCTGCATAGGGATCAGCGATCCCCAGGCTGGCCAGAATCTGCGTTTCGAGGCTCTCCATCTGGAGCGCCTCGGCATCAGTGAGGTGATCATACCCTAAAATGTGCAAAAATCCATGCACCACAAGGTGGGTGAAGTGGTCGGAAAAGCTGGTGCCCTGTTCATCAGCCTCGCGCTGCAGGGTTTCGCGCGCCAGCGTGATATCGCCCAGAATGCCCACGACGGGGCCGAAGGGCTCGATCTGGGGAAAGCTCAGCACATTGGTCGAGCTGTCCTTGCCGCGCCATTGCTGGTTGAGCTCTTGCTGTTCCGCGTCATTGGTCAGGACGATAGCCAGTTCTGCCGCGCCCTTGACCTTGGCCCCAGACTGCTTGAGGGCCTCAAGGACAGCGCGCTCGGCCAGAGGATCGAGATCCTCCGGCCAGGCTTCGTCATTGCGAATGATGGCGATATCGAGGGGCGACACGGTCAGCGATTGGCCCCGTCGATGGCCTTGTCGGCGATGCGCTTGGCGGTATCGGCTTCATAGGCGCGCACGATGCGGCCCACCAAAGCGTGACGCACCACATCCTTGTCACCAAAGCGGGTGATGTGGACGCCTTCAACGCCTTCAAGCAGATTGACGGCCTCAACGAGCCCGGATTTTTCGCCGCGCGGCAGATCGACCTGGGTCGGGTCGCCGGTGACGATCATCTTGGAGTTCTCGCCCAGGCGGGTGAGGAACATCTTCATCTGCATCGATGTGGTGTTCTGCGCTTCGTCCAGGATCACCACGGCATTGGCCAGGGTGCGGCCACGCATGAAGGCGAGGGGCGCCACTTCGATGATGCCCGAGGTGATGCAACGCTCGACGTTTTCGGGCTTCATCATGTCATAGAGGGCGTCATAGAGCGGGCGCAGATAGGGATCGACCTTTTCCTTCATGTCGCCTGGCAGGAAGCCCAGGCGTTCGCCGGCCTCAACAGCCGGACGTGAGAGAATGATGCGATTGATGTCACCGCGTTCGAGCAGCGAGGCGGCATGGGCCACCGCCAGATAGGTCTTGCCAGTACCGGCCGGGCCGACGCCAAATACCAGTTCGGCGCGATCCATGGCGCGCATATAACCATCCTGGGATGGCGTGCGGGCGACGACGGTGGATTTGCGCGTGGCGATCTGGGCCATGCGCACCTTGCCCTTGCGTTCGAGCGTGGGCAGGGTCAGCTGGCTGTCTTCGGTCTGGATCATGCGGATGACACCATCGACGTCAGCGATATCTACGCTATGGCCTTCCTCGAGGCTGCCATAAAGCGATTCGAGCACGCGACGCGCCTGATCCACGGCGCTGGCGGCGCCCTTGAGCAGAACATGATTGCCGCGGGGAGTTGCCGTGACCTTGAGGCGCTGTTCGATCAGCGCCAGGTTCTGGTCAAAATCGCCATACAGTTGGGCAGCCAGACGATTGTCTTCAAAAGCGAGTTCGAGTTGGGATGCGAGTGCGTTGTCTGCGGTCGGGGACAAGTGCCTGCTCAAACTGGTGTGGCTCCACGCTCAGCGCGGCTGCGGGCTTGCGCCGCGACTACAAACACGAGGCTAGGATGATTTGGCGCCCGTGTCTGTAGCAATATTGTGACAAGCCGGGCGATCGGCAAGGGCGCGCCGCAAACCTGTTTCGCCCTTGCAGAATGCAGGCGCACTGTTATAGTGAACCATATGGTTCAGTTTTTGCAGACCCACTTTGACCGCTCCTTCGCCGCGCTGTCCGACGCCACCCGCCGGGGGGTGCTGGAGCAGTTGATGCAGTCCGATGCCTCGATCACCCAGCTGGCCGAGAGTTTCGACATGACCCTGACAGGCATGAAAAAGCACATCGGCGTGCTCGAACAGGCGGGGCTGGTCACCACGCAAAAGATCGGGCGGGTGCGCACATGCCGGCTCGGCGTCAGCGGGCTCGCCGAGGAAGCACAATGGATCGAGCGTTATCGCCGGCTCTGGGAAGCGCGTCTCGATGGCTTGGACAGGGTCGTTCAGGATCTCAAAAGCAAGGAGAGCAGTGATGGTCACTAGGCAGGACGATGGCGCGGACGACGGGCGCACGACGGTCAGACGGGTCTCGGACACCGAAATGGCGGTGACGCGCGTCTTTGACGCGCCGGCGCGGCTGGTGTTTGAAGCCTGGAGCAATCCGGCGCTGTTCCAACGCTGGTGGGTGCCCAAATCGCTGGGTGCGGCGCTGCGCGACTGCACCATGGATGTGCGCACCGGCGGCACCTATCGCCTTGAGTTCGGCGCGGACGCCGACTCCAGCTTTGCCTTTTTCGGCCGCTATCTCGATGTCGTGCCGCCCCACCGCATCGTCTGGAGCAATGACGAGGGCCCGGACGGCGCCATTTCCACGGTCACCCTGGTCGAGGTGGACGGCAGGACGCACTTGACCTTCAGCGAGGTCTATCCCAGCAAGGCAGCTCTGGAAGCCTCGCTGGGCGGCCTCGACGCGGCGCCCGAACAGTTCGACCAGCTCGGC
>JAHJOS010000527.1 GCA_018820005.1 Alphaproteobacteria bacterium
GACCTCAAGAACATCGTCGCCAAGGGTGTAGAGAAGTTCAGCTTCACCTTTCACTACAAGACGCGCGACATCATCAAGAACCTTATCCAGCCCGAGGCTATCGGCCATCTGCGCACAGCACTCACGGACGAATTCCGCAGCGCACAGCTGGCAACCACCGAGCTCGATGTGAGCTTTGAGCGCAACGGCGACAAGGTGCGGCTCAAGCGCAGCGAAGTGGCGGGTCGAAGTGCGCCATCGACGGACCATAATCGGGCCAAGAACCGGCCGTTGAGCGAGACCAACAAGCCCTATCTGCAGGCCCTTGGGATCACGGGAAAAGATGGCGTCGTGCGTAATGACGCGCAGGATAAGTTTCGACAGATCAACAAGATGGTTGAAATTTTTGCGCCGCTGATTCAGGCCATCCCCGGCGATAGCGTCACCATTGTCGATATGGGCGCCGGCAAGGGCTATCTCGATTTCGCGCTCTACGATTATCTCGCCAATGTCGCTCAGCGCCCCGTCGGCATCGTTGGGGTGGAACTGCGGCCCGCATTGGTCAGCGATGGCAATGCCACCGCGGCGGCCTCCGGTTTCGAGGGGCTGAGTTTTCAGGCCGGGTCGATCATGGACTATGACGCCAGCGGCGCCGACGCTGTCATTGCCTTGCACGCCTGCGACACGGCCACGGACGACGCGATCTATAAGGGTATCACGGCAGGCGCGGCCTTGATTGCGGTTGCTCCTTGCTGCCACAAGCAGATCCGTCGGCAGATGGAGGCGGGGACGCCAGCACCGACGCTTGAAAGCCTGTTGCGGCACGGGATATTCCTCGAGCGCCAAGCCGAGATGGTCACCGACACGCTGCGCGCGCTGCTGCTGGAACTCAACGGCTATCGCACCAAGGTGTTTGAATTCGTCTCGGATGCCCACACGCCCAAAAATAATCTGATCGTGGCCGAGAAGGATGGGCGGGTCGGTCGCGATCGCGAGGCTGTCCTTGCTCAGATCGGCGAGATCAAGGCGATGTTCGGCATTAGGCAGCACTATCTTGAAGGCTTGCTTGAGCGCTGAGGCCAGACCTGCCTCGTGTTCTGGCAGGGTTTCTAAAGCCGTTGGCATCGCCTATATCGGCTGACAGTATATATTTCCGTGAGACCCATGACCAAGATCACCTTTGTCCAGCAGGACGGCGAGCGCATCGAGACCGAAGGCCAGACCGGTTCGACCGTGATGGAAACTGCCATCATGAATGGCGTGCCCGGCATAGTGGCGGAGTGCGGCGGCGCCTGCACCTGTGCGACCTGCCATGTCTATGTTGACGACGCCTGGACCGAGATCGTCGGCGGCCCGTCCAACATGGAAGAGGACATGCTGGACTTCGCGTTTGACGTGAAGGCCGCGAGCCGGCTGTCCTGCCAGATCAAGGTCAAGGATGCGCTGGACGGATTGGTGGTGCATGTGCCCAGCCGTCAGGGCTGATCAAGGCCATAGCCGACGCGCAAAACCGGTACGTTCAGACTCCGGATTTGGAGCAAAATTGCTTCCGACCCCATGGGCTGAGATTCAATTGGCGGCTTTGCGCGTCTGCCCATTGCGACGTTCCACGCCGCGCCCGCCAAGGGAAATATAAAAGCGATTGAATATCAACGCCTTGTTGTAGCAGGGGCGGATCGACTATTTTCCGGCCAGTCACAACAGGGTTCCAATGGGTCATCTCAACACATTTCCGTTGAGCTACAAGGTTCGGGGTCGTCGCATCGTCATCATCGGCGGTGGAGAAGAAGCCCTCAACAAGGTCCGGTTGGTTACTAAGACGACTGCGCAGGTCGTGATTATTTCCCGCGACATCGAGGCCGATTTCAGCGCCTTTGAGGTGACCCTCCTGGAGCGCGGCTTTGACCCTGCCGATCTCGAAGGCGCCGCTCTGGTGTTCGTCGCCGAGGAAAGCGCCGATGCCGAGCTGGCCAAGCAGGCGGCGCGATCGCGCCACATCCCGCTCAACGTGGTCGATGTGCCAGCCGAATGCGATTTCTATACCCCGTCCATCGTTGATCGGGCGCCGCTGACAGTGGCCATTTCCAGCGAGGGCAATGCGCCCGTGCTGGCACGGCTTGTGCGGGCCCGTATCGAGGCCATGCTGCCGCCGGCCTTTGGCAAGGTGGCGCGCCTTGCCGGCAGCCTGCGGCATCGGGTCGACAGTCTGATTGGCGATGGCGCCGCCCGCCGTCGCTACTATGAGGCGCTGGTCACCTCCACCCAAGTTGCAACCGCCGTCGATGCCAGCCCGGTGGCCGGCCGTTTCGAGGCTGAAGTGCTGCTCGAGGGCCACGTCGCCCGCGGCAGTGCCAAGGGCATCGTCTGGCTGATCGGCGCCGGGCCGGGCGCTGAGGACTTGCTGACCCTGCGCGCCCAGCGCCTGCTGCAGGAAGCCGATGTGATCGTGCATGACCAGTTGGTGCCCGATGTCGTGGTCGACATGGGCCGGCGCGATGCCGAGCGCATCAGCGTGGGCAAGGCCAAGGGCCATCACAGCTTCAGCCAGGCGCAGATCAATACGCTGATCGTGCGGCTGGCCGCAGAGGGCAAAAAAGTTGCCCGGCTCAAGTCGGGCGATCCGATGATTTTCGGCCGGGCCGGCGAAGAAATTGCGGCGCTGCGCAAGGCGGGGCTCGACTACCAGATCGTCCCCGGCGTGAGTGCTGCCATGGCCGCCGCTGCCGATACGGCAACGCCGGTGACCCTGCGGAAGGTGTCGAGCGGCTTCATCATGGCGACAGCTCATGGTGCCGACGACAGCGAGCTGAGTCATTGGGCCGCGCTGGCTCAGGCCGGGCTCACGCTGGCGCTCTACATGGGCAAGTCCATCGCCGGCGATGTCGCGGCGCGGCTGGTGGCGCATGGCGCCAATCCGCTGACGGCGGTGGGCATCGTGGTCAATGCGGGACGCCGTTCAAGGACCACATATTCGGGCACGCTGGGCTCTCTCAGGACCTGGGACGGCACTTTAGTTGATGGGCCGGCAATCATATTCGTGGGCGAAGCCGTCGCTGCTGGCGACTGGGCCCAGGCAGCCGATCTGGCTGCGCAGACTTTCAAGGTGGCATGACGACATGGAAATTTTGACGGGCAACGAGCTGATATCGGGAGGCACGGTCTATCTTGATCGCGCTGGTGCATGGGTCGAAGACTTACAGGCGGCACGCGTTTTCGCGCCCGAAGAGGTCGCTGAACGCGATGCTGCGCTGGCTGCGACAAAAGGGACGGGGCGCGTGATCAGCCTTGAGATTGAGGAAGTCTCGCTCGATCAGGGGCAGATCATCCCCAAGCGCCTGCGCGAACGGATCAGGGCCGCCGGCCCCACAGCGCCACTGACACAGCAGGGCGCCCTTTACGATCGCCAGCATCTTGGGGAGGACGGTCATGTATCGATATGACGAATTTGACGCCGCATTTGTTGCAGGTCGGACGGCGCAGTTTTCCGATCAGGTCAACCGTCGGCTATCGGGCGAACTGAGCGAAGACCAGTTCCGGCCGCTGAGGCTGATGAACGGGCTCTATCTGCAGTTGCATGCCTATATGCTGCGCGTTGCCGTGCCCTATGGCACGCTGTCGAGCAAGCAGATGCGCATGTTTGCTCATATCGCCCGCACCTATGACCGTGGCTATGGCCATTTCACCACGCGGCAAAACATCCAGTTCAACTGGCCCAAGCTCAGGGATATTCCGCTGATCCTTGAGGAACTGGCGAGCGTGGAAATGCACGCCATCCAGACCTCGGGCAATTGCATCCGCAATGTCACGGCCGATCATTTTGCCGGCGCTGCCGCCGACGAGATCATCGATCCGCGTCCGATTGCCGAAATTCTGCGGCAGTGGTCGAGCCTGCATCCCGAGTTCAGCTACCTGCCGCGCAAGTTCAAGATCGCCATGACCGGCGCGCCCAATGACCGCGCGGCCATCCGGTTCCACGACATCGGCCTGCAGGCGGCAACCAATGCGGCCGGCGATATTGGCTGGGAAGTCTGGGTCGGAGGTGGCCTGGGCCGCACGCCCATGATCGGCAAGCTGATCAACAGCTTCGTGCCCAATGAGCACCTGCTGGCCTATCTCGAAAGCATCATGCGCGTCTACAACCGCTATGGTCGGCGCGACAACAAGTACAAGGCCCGCATCAAGATTCTGGTGCACGAGGAAGGCCTTGAGACCATAAAGGGCCAGGTCGAGGCCGAGTTTGCTGAGGTCCGTGGCGGCGTGCTGACAC
>JAHJOS010000528.1 GCA_018820005.1 Alphaproteobacteria bacterium
ACCTCCTGATTGGCGAAACGCTTTCTGATGTCGTTGGCGTGCGCCAGTTCGTGGGCGTCCTGATACCCATCTGTCGTCAGTTGCAGACCCTTGACCTCTTCGTGCATGGCGTCATGACCACGGCCCTCGACGAAGGAAAGATCGTATTCGTGGCCATGGCTTCCATGTGAGAGCTTGAGGCGAGCCATGAACTCATGCGGCTCGGGAATGTCGTTGACGGATTCCAGGTAATCGCCCTTGTCGGTGAAGGCGAAAGTCTGTTTCGAACCGTCCGGCCGCTCGGTTATGAGGCCGACTTCGCTGGCTGAACAGTTCTGGCCGAACAGGGTCCGCATGCGCCATTTCGGAGGCTGACCTGTTTCGAATATTTCTAAGCGTACGACGCCATGACCGGTGTCGATATCTCGGGTCTCGTCATGCCCATGCTGATGGCCGTGCTCGTCGTGACTGTGGCCGTGGTGGCCACCATCGCGGTGATCGTACCCCATAGCAGCCTTCGCCATTTGCTGGTCGCGCCAGGTTCGCTGGATCATCCAGAGTGCAAGCCCGATAATGATGACCGCTGACAGGAGCTGGAAGTACGGCTCGACAGTTTCGGCATCCAGACCCTGATAGAAATACAGCCCACCGAGGGCGATGGCCCACACCACCATAGTGTGGGAAATGGTGGCAGCGAGCCCGAGCAGGACAGCCTGCCAGACAGTCCCGCGAATGGCGACGATGAAGGCCGCCATCATGGTCTTGGAGTGCCCGGGCTCGAGGCCATGCAGGGCGCCGAGCAGGATGGCGCTGGGTATGAAGAACCAGGCGTTGCCGGCTCCCTGTGCGATCATTTCCGAGAAGTCGAGCATGGCCACCAACTTGGTAAAGTTGACTCCCACCTATCCCCATGGGGGGATATCGTCAATATCCCCATAGGGGGATACACTGGGGTTGAACTTTATCCCCCCGTGGGGATAATGCTGGCTATGACCGAGCCACACACCCACGATGACATCCATCCCCATGTACACGATACGCACCCCGATATCGTCAAGCGCCTGAAACGCGCAGACGGGCATCTGCGCTCGGTCATCGAGATGATTGAAGGCGGCAGGCCCTGCCTTGAAGTCGCCCAGCAATTGCATGCCGTCGAAAAGGCGATCGCGCAGGCCAAGAAGACCCTGATCCACGATCACCTCGACCATTGCCTCGATGACGCGGTGGGCCCGCTGGACGCAGAACGTCGCACCACGATCGACGAATTCCGAGCCATCGCCAAATACCTTTAGCTGATGCTAATTGCAGGCAATGCCCGGAATCGGTGCAGCTCTTGGTGGCAATGCGTGTGGCTCAAGTTCTAACGACGTCGAATGGTTTTGCCGACGCGCGTTTACCGGTCGTGTTCAGGTATAAACGACTTCTGACATCATACCCGACGCCATATGATAAAGGTTGTGGCAATGATAGAGCCAGCGGCCAGGGTTATCTGCATCAAAGGCGACGGTCACTGCGCCCATTGATGGAACATTGATGGTGTCGCGTACCGCGCCAGAAATGGGTTGGCCATTGATCGCAACAACCTGAAAATGGTGGCCATGAAGGTGCATGGGGTGCGCCATCATGGTGCGGTTCACAAATTCAAGTTCCACGCGCTGACCCTGTTTGACCTCCAGTTTTCGGCGCGTCTGCCACGGTTGGCCGTCGATTGCCCAAGCATAGGGAGACATCGACCCCGTCAGCGTGACCGAGTGTCGAATGTCGGCGGCCGCCTTAACCAGGCCTGCCGAAGCGACCAACCGTCTTTCGAGCGACATATCGACGGGCGTAGCGGCCGATCGTGCTATCGACCCTAGGCGAGTGACGTTAGCGTCCGGCGCGGCCAGGATAATGCCCGTCCTTTCCGTACCCCCCTCACGGACTGCCACTACCGGCACCACGGCTCCGGGTACCACATCCAGTATCAAGTCGATCCTCTGGGCAGCCGCGAGCGGAAAGCTCGTCCCAATGATTGGCAAAACAGCATTTCCGTCAACCGCGACGACTGTTGCCTGAACCTCCCCAAGATCGAGCCAAAACGCAGTGGTCGCGGCACCGTTGATGATTCTAAGCCTGACACGACCGCCACGTTCAGTTCGAACGACTTGTGGATCGTCGAGGGTTCGGTCATTCGCCAGGTACGCATCATAGGTGACGTCGTTCAGGTCCATGTCTCCCATGGCCATGGCAGAATTATCCATCTGCATCCCGCCCATTGGCATGTTGCCCATACCCGCATGAGATGCGCTGGAGTTGCCGGCAAGCGTCTTCAGGATCTCTTCTGGAGATCGGAACGAAAAGTCATTGAGGAGGATAACGACTTCTTGAACATCTGCCGTCACGTCCTCTTTGGTGCGGACGATCAGCGGTGCGGTCATCATGCTCTGCTCTTGCAGGCCGTGATGGGAATGCATCCAGTGCGTGCCTGGGCGCGGCTTAAAGTCGAAATAAGCGGCGCCACCATTTTCAATCGGCTGGGCATAACCGGTATCAGCCACACCGTCCATTTCTGGAGACGGGACCTGTCCGTGCCAATGAACTATTGTGGAAACGCCGGATTGGTTTTCGAGCGATAGACTGAACGGTTCATCCGGTGCCAACGTCAGGCCGGGTTCGCCGTTTTCGCTCGTGATACCAAATACTGAAGCGGGCCGACCGTTCACCTCAATGACGCGGCTCCCAACGGTCAAGCGCCGCGTGTCTCTGCCAAAAGCCAGCCCTTGAGGGAACAATAGGCTGGCAACACCGGCCGAAGCGGATTTCATCAAGAAGGCCCGGCGCGACATTTCATTCCGCATTTTGATCGAATCCAAATTTAGCGCAAGTGGGACGGGACAGCGGCTTCTATCGGCAATGCGGTCTATTTCATGACAACCTGACCCACACCTGAACCTGGTAGTGTTGAGCTTCCGTTCAAGACCCGTTCTACTCTGTCCAAACTGCGACGTGATCTAGGCGAGAACGCCACAAGGTTCGCAAAACCGTAAGTGCGCGGACAGGTGCGCGCGATGATCCGCCCCTAGGGTGGTCTTCGAAAGGGAGGCGCAGTTGCTTCCCTCCAATCGGAGAAGCCGAATGAATAAGCGGATCGTACTTGCTGCAACCCTGCTCGCGGGCATCGTGGGCGCCACCTCCATTGTCCCGGCAATGGCCGACAACCATACCCCGGCTGACGCAACCGAAGTTCAGGCGATGGCCAACGCCAAGCTGACCGTTGCCGAGGCCTCGACGGCCGCTGAAGCGCAGTTCGGCGGCAAGGTTGTCGAAGTTTCCCTCGACGCGGTGAACGGCATGCCCGTCTACAATGTGAGCCTGCTTGGTGCCGACGGCGCCGAAATCGAAGCTACCGTCGACGCAATGACTGGCACCGTAACGGCGGCACCGGCTGAGCAGGCCGACAACGAAGCCACCGGCGAGACCGAAGATGGCGACCAGGGCGGCGAGCAGGGCGAAAACGGTGAGAGCGGCGAGGCCAGCGAAGCTCAGTAGCACGCCACTTGAAATGATGTCCCTCCGCCCGGCCCCTCGGGCGGAGGATTTGTTTCATTTACTGTGGGGGCAATACGACCCGAGTGTCGTATCCTCAAAGTTGGAACCGGTTTAGCGGCGAGGTCACGTGCAGGCTACATTGCAGACGGTTGTCGTCTTCCTGGAACAGAACTTGGCGTTCGCCGTCATTGTTACCTTCCTCGCAGCGGCCTCGGAGTCCCTGGTCGTTATAGGTGCCTTTATTCCGGGAACCGCCCTTATCCTGGCGCTGGGCGCCGCCGCGGGCCTTGGATATCTTCCGCTCTGGCCCCTGGTTGCTGCAGCCACTATCGGTGCAATCCTGGGTGACGGGCTTTCCTATTGGATCGGGCATGCGCAGCGCAGCAGGATCACCGCCATCTGGCCGTTCTCCTCACGCCCCGAGATCCTACGAATTGGCGAGGCTTATTTCACCAAATACGGCTGGACGGGCATTGCCATCGCGCGGTTTCTTCCTGGGGTTCGTGCTATCGTACCGGTTGTAGCTGGCACGAGCGGCATGAGGCCGCTCCCGTTTTACGCGGCAAATATCGGATCGGCGATTGTCTGGGCCCCAGCCCATCTCTTGCCGGCCGCCTTTGCCGGATTTGGCTTGGGGTTCATCAATCAGATCAATCCGCAAACCGAAATCGAGCTGTTCATTGGTGGTTTGGCACTCGTTCTTGGTTTGTGGGGTGTCCACAAAGCGCGAGGGCGGATTTCAAGGTTCGTTATGGCCAAATTCCAACGAATGGTGAGACAGGGGACAAACCCGACATTGGCTGCAAGGATTGAGGACGATGCGCGAGCTACTCGGTATCCGGAAGATCAGCAGGATGGGAAGTGACCCTGCTCGATCCGCCAGGTCCAGACTGTGTCAGGCTGCGGTGAAGGAGCGGAGGTCGAGCGCCTCACCCCTTAGAGACTACTTCTGAAATGGTCCCACAAGATCCGTGCACGCGAGCACCTTGTCGACAACGACCGATTTACGGGTCGTTACCTCCTCGGTGCACTGCGCGAGGAGCTGGCCCTTGGTCAGGTAGTAGCGGTACTGCACGCGATCGAATGGTGAGAGATGCAGTACAATCGGTTGAGACAGGACGTAGCCCTCGGCGACATAGGCGGACAGGCTTTTGGTCGAGGGTTGCCACTGGTCTTCATAGGCGAACGCCGACGTAGCTATCATCGACGTCAGGATGGCAAGCCCGGCCCGTTTCGTAAACGTGTGCAATTATCGTCTCCATGTGTTGGCGCTGGAATTCAGCGGCGGTGAAACTGCGGATAGTCGGCGTCCTGGCTAAATTTATCGAACTTTATCGAGCATCACGGTTCTGTCGTTGTCGGGCTTAAGTTTGCCGCGTTCCTCCTGGCTCGTGGCTTTGATGGTCCGCTCGAGGTCTACCAGATCCGACACGGCCAGGATCACATCAGGCGAACTTGGCGGTGCGGGGGTAGCGAACGTCGCCTGGGCATAGCTCGGAGGCGGGACCGCAGCGATCGCGGGGTGTGCCACGCTGCTTCCTACAGAGATCAGGGTCATTGCTGCGGCAAGAAGGGCGCCGCCCAAAAGGCTGTTTCGTTTCATCGTTCTGTCTCGGATTGGCGTGTTCTAGGTGACCGCGCTGTCTTGGGCTCGCGACAATACGACGTCATCTCCCCAAACTTACCGATCTGTAAGGTCAGCACGATGTGCGCCTCAGCCCGGCGATCTTACGGATTGGTAAGACGCCCGACATATGCGGGCAAGCAAAGCCTGAGAAGTTTCTGACGAAAGCCGCACAGCCGGTTTTGCAACCGAGCGATGTCAGGAGCCTCACATGAACACCTACGTTGTCGAAACCCGACAGTTGACCAAACGGTACGGCGAGCACGCCGCCGTCAAAAATCTATCGCTGAACGTAGAGCGAGGCGAAGTGTTCGGCTTCCTCGGCCACAACGGCGCGGGGAAGACAACTACCATCCATATGCTCACCACCTTGCTCAAGCCCACTTCGGGTACGGCATTGGTCTGCGGCAAGTCGGTCACCGAGCAAAGCCTCGAAGCGCGGCGGCACATTGGATACGTGCCTGAGAATGTCCGCCTTTACGACACGATGACTGCCCGGGCAAATCTGCTGTTCTTTGCCCGGCTTTCCGGCGTGGAGTACCCGGACCGGCGGATCGATGAGACGCTCGACTTCCTGGAATGCCGCGACCTCGCACCTCGCCTTGTGGGCTCCTTCTCCAAGGGACTGCGCCAGCGTATCGGCCTGGCCCAGGCCATTCTGCATCGGCCAGATGTCCTGTTCCTGGACGAGCCTACGTCCGGGCTCGATCCGATGGGCATCAAAACCCTGCGTGACCTGATCGTTCGCCTCAACCGCGAGTTCGGCACGACGATCTTCATGAACACCCACCTGATCAGCGAGATATCGCGCACCTGCACCAGCATCGGCGTGCTCAACCAGGGCGAACTGGTTTTCCGCGATACCATCGAGAAAGTAACCGAACGCTATGGCAGCGAGAGCTCGCTTGAGGAGCTGTACCTGTCGGTCACGCCAGTCCAGGCCAAAGGGGCTGCGTGATGGGCAATGCCGCTGCTAACGCTCCCATTCGCCTGCTCGTCGCTCAGTCGCTGTCAACCATTGCCCGCGAACGGACGGTGGCTCTCTTGGCACTGCTGTTTCTGGTGCTGGTCGTTGTCGCCGCCTATCTGGGCTGGTCGGCGACATCCACGGTCAATGCGATCTATCTGCGCTCGGTCGACTATATGACCGCCCAGGGTCAAACCATTCCCTCAAATCCGGTGCTCGATACCTCGCCACTGGCACTGCTCCGCAACATGGCGACCTATGTTTCGCTGATCGGAGCTCTGGCAGCAATTGTCGTCGGCCACCAATTGATCGCCAGCGACCGCAAAGCGGGAACAATGCCGTTGTTGGGCACACGCCCGATGCGCGGCATCGATCTTGGTACCGCCAAGGCCCTAGCGCTTGTCATCGCGATCGCAGCTTTGGTGGCTTTCGCCGCATTCATCAACACCGCAACTTTCTTGGTCTTGCCCGAATTTCGCCTCGACGGCGCCGGGTGGACCAAGCTGGCCGCGTTCTACGCTACGTCTGGGCTCTATCTGCTCGTCTTCGGCTTTCTGGGCATGTGGTTCGGCGCTGCGGCAAAGTCTGAGACCGTCGGGCTTCTGATACCGGTCACGGTCTGGCTGACCCTGACATTCGTGCTGCCGCAGATCACGTCCAATATCAACCCGGTCGCTGCGCTCAACCCGGTTTCGGCATTGGCCGACGCCCCGGCCTCGGCCTTCTTCCAGGTAACCGGCTGGGCACTCGGACCGTTTTCGCTGGCCGAGGCCTATCGGGTGATTTCCGCCCAACTGCTCGACTTCATGCCGCCGACCTACGTCGATCGGGCCGCAATTCCTGCTGCGGCCTCCCTGCTGATAGCGGCCGCCGGTGTCGGAACCATAGCCACACGCGCCGTGGCTCGCATGGACATGACCAAAGGAGACTACGATGCGTAATCTGGTTCAGCCCGTTCTGACGATTGCCGTCAAGGATATCCGCGACGCGCTGAAGGACCGTTTCATCATCCTGATGACTGCCTTCCTGTTGCTCGCTTCCCTGGTCGCGCTTGCGGTCGCTGCGATCGCCCTCAAGGTCGATGTGGCAACCTATGCCGAAGCCAAGGCTGGCCTGATCGCGTTGGGCAAGGACGCCTCTACGATCCCCGACCCGGCCTTTTATCCACTCAAGTTGCTTCGCGGCTTCGTTGAACATGTAGAGATCATCGGCGCCATTATCGGCATCCTGATCGGATACCGTGCGGCGGCCAGCGAACGCGGCCGGCAGACACTAGCCCTCATCGTCACCCGCCCGATCTCGCAGTGGCAGTTCCTTGCCGGCAAAGTGCTTGCTGGAACGGCAATCATCTCTTCGGGCCTTATCCTGGCATTCGTTATTGCCGGCATCGCCGTTATCGCGATCTCCGGCATCGTGTTGAACCCCGAAGACATCGGCCGCTTGGCCATAGTGATGTCGGCTGCAGGGCTTTATGCGCTCGCCTTCTTCCTGCTCGGCTTCGTGACTGCGCTCTGGGCAAAAAAACTGCCCAATGCCCTTCTGCTCGCGTTCACGGTCTGGCTCAGCTTCGTTCTGATCGCTCCCCAGATCGGGGACACCCTTGATCCCGACAATCAGGTGGCGGGCGGCGTTTTCAAGCAATTGCAGATCGCCAAGCCGCAGCAGGTCGAAATCCTCCAGTCTTTCTCAACCTACGAAACCATCCGCAACGGGATCGAGGTGGCATCGCCCACCAAGCATTTCGAGCGGTTGAGCTTCGCAGTCCTCGGCATCAAGGACACCTACGCCGGCCAACCCTTGATGCCGATCCTCGCCGAGAAAACCAGTGACATGATCTGGCTACTCGCCATCGCTCTGGCGCTCGCCCTGTTGCTGTTCGCGCGCCGTCTTGATCCCAACCGTCTCTCAAAGGAATAGAATAATGAAATCCACCAAAACACTTGCCGTCTCCACCATGGCCCTGATGACCGCCCTGATGCTGTCGCATGGTGCGTACGCCGCTGGCGTCGACACCGATGGTGATGGCATTCCCGATGCGTCCGAAATCCTGCTTGGAACCGATCAGGCCAATCCCGACACCGATGGGGACTCGATCAACGATCTCAAGGACACCGCGCCCGTGTCGCTGGCCGACCCAATCGCCCAGACTGGAGCGCCCGCGCCATTTGCCATCAAGGAAGCATTGGTCGAGAACAACTACGACTACGCCGCCAAGAAGGATGCGCCCGATCATCTGGAGCTTCTGGTGACCAACAGCACCACCACCGAGATCAAGGACTTCAGCCTGTTCCTGACCGTCAAGGATGCAGAGGGTGGCCCAACCGAGACTTATTTCAAGGTGCTGACGGGCTTTACGGTCCCGGCCAGCGGCGAAGCGCGTATCCACCTCGATGATGCCAGCCTGCCAGGTCATTTTCGCGATAATCCCAACGGTATTTACCACACGACCCAGACCGCCAAGGTCATGACTTTCGAGCTGGCAGCGGCAGGTTTCGCGCCTGTGTCCATTGATGTCAACAAGGATAAGGGCGGCGCCGAAGCTGCCGACTGATCTGTCGTCAGAGACTGTGTCGGGTGACGCGTATCAACGACACGCGTCACCCTGCAGGGCTCGGGATAGCTAATATAGGAGCGCTTGAATATGGCATCGTCGATGTCCCAACTGCTAACGCTACTGGAGCAAAACTGGTTGTTGGCGGTGCTTGTCGCGTTCTTGGCCGCAGCCGCAGAATCGATCGTGCTGGTCGGGGCCTTGGTTCCGGGAACCGCACTTCTTATCGCGTTGGGTGCTGCTGCCGGACTGGGCCTGCTACCACTTTGGCCACTGGTCGTAGCGGCAATAGTCGGTGCTATTTTGAGTGATGGGCTATCGTACTATTTCGGAGCTAAGCACAGGGATAAATTGCTCCAGACGTGGCCCTTTGCTGCCTATCCAAGATTGATCACAGCTGGTGAGAATTTCTTCCGCCGGTATGGGTGGGGCAGCATCGCAATTGCTAGGTTCCTACCAGGCGTTCGAGCCATTGTCCCTGTAGTGGCAGGGACCAGCGGCATGAAGCCGCTCCCGTTCTATTTCGCCAACATTTCCTCGGCATTGGTTTGGGCACCCCTGCATATCTTGCCGGCCGCTGCGGCAGGATACGGGATAGGACGAGCTAACTTTCTGGACACGCGCACCGAAATTGCCCTGGCTTTGTCTATCTTGGTCCTCGTTTGCCTCAGCATAGTTATCAGCCGATGGCGCAAGGCGATTGACCGCACATTTGTAGAGGATTCGACGGCATGCCGGGACGAGGCGTCTGCGTAAGCAAAACTAGTGGCCGTCCGGAAACTTACCAAACGGTATGGAGCCCGCCAGCACAGCGTATGAATTGGATGGCACTACATGCATGCGGCGTTGGTGAGCCGCGTTGCTGGAGATTACGATGAAACGCATTCTATTCACTCTTGCCTGCTTGGCCCTTCCCATAACCGTAGTGGCCGCAGTCGCCGTCCCTTCCTATGCGTCGACAACGGTGACTGAACTTGGCGATCTTTCGCCTCTCATTGCAGTCGCAACGGACACGCTTGGCTTGGTCCAAAAGGGCGACATGTCCGCGGCCGCTTCACGCATCACCGATTTCGAATCGTCCTGGGACGCAAACGCTGCAAAGCTGCGTGCTTTGAGTAGTGACAAATGGGGCGTGATCGACGATGCCTCGGATAAGGCAATCTCGGCTGTGCGAACAAGCAATCCTGTTCCTGCCAACGCCGCTGCTGCCGTCGAAGCCCTAATCGCATCGCTTGAAAACCCCTCGATATCTACTGCCACCAAGGGCACCGCGACAGCCGTTGCTGATGCCAACGGTCGGCCGCTTCCTTGTGAAGACCTGCTTGCGGCCGTCCGCTCGACAATTGCGGCAACACCACCCGCCGCTGCTGATCAGGCAAAAGTCGATGAGCTGCAAGGCAAGGGCATCGAGCGATGCAATGCTGACGACGACAAGCGCGCTGACGATTTCTTCGCCCAGGCACTCGCCCTAATGGGCAAGTAACCCCTCTGTGGAAGGCACCAAAATGACCGTACAAACAAACGCCGCTGCGGTGGCTGATAACACCGAGATTGCCGGCCCCAATCGTGTGCCCGAAGTCACCGTGGACTTCTGGCTTATCAAGCTCATGGCTGTCACGGTCGGCGAGACCGCAGCCGACTTTCTGGCACTCAATCTCGGACTTGGACTGCAGACCACGACCTACCTCATGTCGGCCATTCTGGTTGCCGTCATCGCCTTTCAGTTTGCACAGAAACGCTACGTGCCATGGGCCTACTGGTCAGCAGTCGTGATGGTCAGCGTGGTCGGGACGCTGCTCACCGACAATCTCATCGACACCTTTGGCGTGCCGCTCGAAACCACCACAATTGCCTGCACCATCATTTTGGCTGTCATCTTTGCCGCTTGGTATGCCAGCGAGAAAACCCTGTCTATCCACACCGTGGTCACCACCCGGCGGGAAATATTCTACTGGCTCGCGGTCCTGGGTACGTTTGCGCTTGGCACCGCAGCGGGTGACTATGTTTCCGAAGCGCTTGGGGTTGGCTATCTGCTTACCGGCGTTGTCTTTGTCGGGATCATTGCCGCCATCGCTTTCGCCCACTATGTGCTGAAATTGAACGCCATTCTGGCCTTCTGGCTGGCCTACATCTTTACCCGGCCGCTTGGTGCATCTCTCGGCGATTTGCTCTCGCAGCCGATCGAATACGGTGGCTTGGGGCTGGGCACGATTATCACCAGCGTGATGTTCCTCACAATCATCGCCGGTATCGTGATCTATATGACCGTCAAACGCGCTCCCCTCGCAAGTTTGCGAGTGCGATAGCAGGATTGCTTCACCAGCCCCTTGCAAAAGGAGGTGGTGGCGCAATAAGCGACAGAGAGGGCGGAGTTTCAGATGCGTATCCTGATTATCGAAGACGACAAAAGAACATCGGATTACGTCATCAAGGGGTTCTCGGAAGCTGGCCACCTAGCCGAGGCGATCGAGGATGGACGCGACGCTCTGGTCCACGCCTTGCACACCCAGTACGATGTTCTGGTCGTCGACCGCATGCTGCCCGGCCTCGACGGTCTGTCGTTGGTGCGAACTCTGCGCGCATCGGGCAATCACACACCGGCCATTTTCCTGACCTCTGTCGGTGGGGTCGATGACAGGGTTGATGGCTTTGAAGCGGGTGGTGACGACTATCTCCTCAAACCCTTCGCGTTTTCTGAACTGCTGGCCCGCGTTCAAGCGCTTGGTCGCCGACCTGCGGTTCAAGCGGAAAAGACTATTCTTCGCGTTGCCGATCTTGAACTTGACCTGGCACGCCGAACGGCGCGCCGGGATAACCAGAAGATCGAACTGCAGCCGCGCGAGTTCACTTTGCTCGAAGTGTTGATGCGCAACGAGGGCCGGGTGGTCACACGCACCATGCTGCTCGAAAAGGTTTGGGATTTCCATTTCGATCCAAAGACCAGCGTGGTGGAAACCCATATCAGCCGGCTCAGAGCCAAGATCGACAGGCCATTCCCCATAGCGCTCCTGCATACGGTCCGTAACACAGGCTACAGCATCCATGCCCCGGTCTGAGCTGCTCCGCAGCACGGCGTTCCGACTGGCGATCGTTTTTTCCGGGTTATTCTTGCTGGCCTTTGGTGTTGCCGGCTTTTTGGCCTATCGGATCATAGTCACCGATTTGAACGACCGGCTCGATCGGACACTGCTGGAAACGTTCGACATGATCTCGCGCTCCTATACCGATGGTGACGTGGAAGATCTTATCGGCACCGTACAGACCTATTCAGCAGAATCTCAGCAGCACCAGCGCGTGTTTTATCTTGCCGACCCCAGCGGCAAGCTGATCGCCGGAAACGTTACGACAGCCATCGCCAATTCTGGCCTTACCACCGTCTCTTCGCAGGCGTTCGCGCTCCCAGGAGACGGGGACTTCAGAACCCGGCGGGGCATGGTGGCCGGCAATGAACTGGTCGTTGCCATCAGTCTGGATGAGACTGAGGAATTCGCCGGCCTGGTGCTCACCAGTTTCGCCTGGGCCGCAGCACTGGCCGTGGCCATTGCGGTGGCGGCAGGACTGGCTATAGCCAGTGCCGTCCGGCGACGCATGAATGCCATAGCGGGTACGATGGATCAGGTCGGTCAGGGTGAACTTGCCGCGCGCATCCCCCTTCGTGGTTCGAACGATGATCTCGACGTCCTATCCGGTCAGATCAACACGGCACTGGATCGGCTGGCCGCACTTGTCGAAGGCATGCGGCAAGTCAGCGTGGACATTGCGCATGACCTCAAGACGCCCCTCAATCGGCTCTCGATCATCATCGAAGACGCCCTGGAAAAAAGTGAACTAGGCCAGGCCAACACCGATGATTTGCTGGCAGCACAACTTGAAGCGGGCAGAATAAACGACACTTTTGAGGCACTGCTGCGCATTGCGCAGCTGGAATCCGGTGCGCGGCGCGAACGCTTCGTCGACGTTTCGATTGGGGAAGTACTGGCAGTGCTGCTCGAGGCCTACGAAGATGTCGCCTTGGAAAACGGACAGACCCTCACCATCACGGGCCCCCAGGACAATCCTTGCAATATCCGCGGCGACCGCGATCTTCTGACCCAGCTTTTCGCCAATCTGATCGAGAACGCCATTCGCCACGCCGAAGGCGGCTCGTCTATCACCGTCGACATCCAGTCCCACCACGGCGTCGTCACGGTGCGCGTCGCCGATAACGGTCCGGGTATCCCTGCGGTCGAACGCGACAAGGTCTTTCGCCGCCTGTACCGGCTCGAAAAGAGCCGCACCACCGAGGGAACCGGTCTTGGCTTGAGCATGGTCAAGGCTATTGCCGATCTGCACGGGGCCACCATTGGGCTGGCCGACGCGCTGCCAGGACTTTCCGTCACCCTTTCTTTTCCCGCAATCACCGGGCAAATCGGCGCATGAGCAAGGTTCAGTTTTTTGGTCTGGGGATTTTGTCGGCCCTGCTGGTCGGGTTCAGTATTCTTGCCGACGAAGTCGTGGAGGGAGACACACTCGGCTTTGACAATAGCGTGTTGATGGCCTTGCGTGTCCCTGGTGACCCGCAGACCCCGATTGGCCCAGCATGGCTGCATGAGGCAGCGCGCGACGTTACGGCCCTGGGCAGTTTTGCCGTCCTGACCTTGCTGCTGGTGGCCGTTGTGGTCTTTCTGCTGCTGGCGCGCAAACGTCGTACCGCAGTATTTCTGACAGCATGCGTGGTGGGTGGAACCATCATCAGCACCGCGCTCAAGATCGCGTTTGATCGCCCGCGTCCGGACCTCACGGGTACCGTCAAGGTGTTCACCGCAAGCTTTCCCAGTGGACACGCAACCGTCTCAGCGGTGGTCTATCTGACGCTTGGCACAATCCTGGCCCAACTGACAACGGACCGCGCGTTCAGGATCTATTTCTATTGTGTCGCCGTAGCACTCACTGCTTTGGTTGGCGTCAGCCGCGTCTATCTGGGCGTGCACTATCCCACTGACGTGCTGGCGGGGTGGTCACTTGGCACCGCCTGGGCGCTGATGTGCTTCATGATATTACGAGTCATCCAAGGTTCCCCAAGTGAACTCGACCTCAGCAAACGACTATAATGCCAAAGCCATAGTGCACGTGCGGCGCCGCAAGGAATGAAATTGGCTGGCACCACTCAAAAAGAGCACGCTTCTATTCTCCGCGCGCTTTTTTGCGCAGACTCACCACCAAAATCACCAGGCAGCCAGCCAGTATGGCCAGTGCGCCCAACAAGGGCGAGAGGCTGGCGAACTTGACCGCCAGCGTTACCAACGCAATCAGCAGCACCAGATGGAGGGCCAGACTGCCGTCATCGACGAATAGGCCGAGCAGTTCTTCGAAAGCTTGTTTTATCAAGTTCATGATGGCGCGCGTTCACGGTTGGATTTCAACAGCAGCACTGCAGCTACCGAAAATGCCACTAGTACCAGCAGTATGGCGATGATCGCCAGATCGGCGCCGGGCCACTCAGCACCCAGGCCCTCACCGATCCAGAAGATGCCAAAAGCAGTGAGCAGCAGGCCAACCACAAACTTCAGGGAGTTTTCGGGAACCTGCGAGAGAGGTTTGTGAACGATGGCACCAGCCACGCCCACCACCAGAACAGCGGCCAGCGCACCCAGGCTGGCGTAACCGACCAGACCGTGCGCTGAGCCGAGCGCAATGACAATGAACACCACTTCGACGCCCTCAAGAAGCACCGCCTTGAACGCGGCGAGGCCCGCCAGATAGTCGGCGCGTCGCTCGGCATTCTGGCGCTTAAGTTGGTCGGTTTCCTTCGCAAACGCCCCGAGCTCGTCGTGCAGGGCGATATAGCCAGACGAGCGCAGGATCGCCTTGCGCAGCCAGCGCATGCCGAACAGGATCAGCAGCACGCCGACGACAAACTGCACGTAGGCGATCGGGATCAGCGCCAACAGCGGACCGAATACCAGCACCAGCGCGATCAGCACCAGTAGTGCGAGGCC
>JAHJOS010000529.1 GCA_018820005.1 Alphaproteobacteria bacterium
AGAATCCAGGATCGCCTGTCTTTGCAAGCAGCGGACGTCAGGTCGCCAAGGCGGGTCTCTTTTGAGTGCTTTGATCTGGGGGAGCGGCTGTTCCCGCTCGCCGCACCAAGCTGGCCGGAAAATCGGCACGGCGGAACTCGCGGCCTGAGATCAGCGCGTGCTGACGCTCAGATGAACGTCGATGTTTTCGCGGATGGTGTTGGAATAGGTGCGACCGAGTGCGCGCCCTGAGCTCGTCGCTGCGGGCCCAGCCGTCGCGACCGCCAACGGCCGTGACGCGGGTTTGATAGAGGCGGTTCATCGCCGTCCCCTTCACCCGATTGATGGGAAGGAGCTAGGCCCCGCAGGGCGGCAGAAGCCGGTGCAGGCAGGATGCAGTATTTTGCTGAGAAGGACTATGACCCTTGCAGGGCGCAGAACATTTGAGGGCAAGCCTCATGGCGGGCCAGCTGTCGGCGCTTCCAAACCCTTAACGTGTGGCCGAATTTCAAGGCAAGCCGATCCGGTCCGGTAGCTTCGGGCTCAATCGGTGGTGATGACCTCTAGTAATGGCGTGTCATAATCTTCGTTGGCTGCGGGGTCAGAACTCAGCGCTGCAGTCATGAGAGCTTCTCCTTCGGCGACTTGCCCGGCGCTCTTGAGCACTTCACCCAAACCGTATTTGGCCTTTTGATCCAATGGGTCCAGTTCGGTCGCTGTTCTATATGCCGTCACCGCCTCGCTGCCGCGGTTCAGCGTGTAAAGCAGATAGCCGCGACGCACATGGAGCCCAGCGTTGTTCGCATCTCGCTCAATGGCGTTGTCGCACATGGTCAATGCGGCGTCGCGGCTGTATCCGGAAAGGGTGTGCGAGAGGCAGGCCTGACCAGGATCATCGAGGCTGATACTCGTCACTTGGTTGAAACGCGCGACATCCTCAGCCGCCCCCCCGTTGTTGCCCTGCATCTCGCGAACAGCCGCGCGATCGATCAGAAGAGCAGGAACATCGGTTTCAACGACCAACGCGTTGGTTAGCACAGCCTCGGCTTTGGCGGGATCGGTAGCCTTGAGGCTGGATGCCAGGGACTGCGCCAGACCGATGAATAGCTGAGTCTTTGCCTCCGGGTAACCGATGGCCTGCGCTACCAGGCCGATTTGCTCATAGGCCTGTTCAGCGCGGCCCATGCGCAGGAACAGACTGGCCAGAGCACTTTTACTGCCATTGTTCTGCGGCTGTAACGTAGCTACCCTCTCCAGGTCCGTAAGAGCGCGGGCAGGCTGACCCATCCGCTCATAGGCCGCAGCGCGGCGGTAGAGGGCATGTGTGTTTTCGGGCCACGATCGGAGAGCGCCCGTGTAAGCTAGAACAGCCTCCAGATCATCACCCTCGATCTCGGCCAGCCGTCCCTTCGCGTGAAAAAGAATGGTGTCGTTTGAGTCGGCCGCCTCGGCCGCTGCGATGTCGGCACGGGCTTTTTCGAGGTCATTCAGTGCTAGGTAGGCCAGTGCGCGGTTGGCCAAAGTGTTCGCATGCGGGGACGTGAATCCCGCCAGTGCGACATCGAATTGAGCGATGGCCCCGACGTGGTCACCTTCGTTGCTGAGCACATAGCCGCGGCGCAATGCGACCTCCGGATTGCTCGCCGGTGCGGTTGTCAGCGTTTCACGATCAGTCGCAGTCAGGGTGTAGCTTCGCTTCACCTGCATGGTCGCCTTCAGGTCTTTGAAGCGGTCCATGTCGGCCTGTTCGGACTGTATTTCCGCCGCAGTGGCATAGGAACGCAGAACGATCGAACCGCGATCCGTCTCCAGCCGATTACCGTTACGTTCGACAGTGCGGTAATAGCGTGTTGCACCAGCTTCTACCTCATAGGGTCGAACCGACAAGTCAACGACATCTTCGCCTTCGGGCAGAATGACGGATGTCCGGAATGAAGACGAGGTGGGGAAGGCTCTTGCATAATCTGCGTTCTCAAACCTCTCGTCCGTGTGAAGTTCAATGCCCTTCCACGTCACGTGGGCCAGGGGAATATTGACGGGACCCTCACCCCAGTTGAAAGCGACACGAGCCGTTGCACTCGCGACAAACTCATGAGTGTCCTCGCGATATTCCCACTGGCTCTGAAGGTCTGTCACCTGACCGAAATCTTCTAAAAATTCAGTCCAGCGCTCGTCGTACAAGCGGGTCAGTTCAGTAGCGGGGACCAGGCCCACGCTGCTCTGCATTTCAGTCGCGACGTGGCCCCGGTCGATATCGGTCAACCGAACGCGTGCCGGGCTGTATATGCCCTCTGAAAAATCAAATTCGACATGAAGCGCACCGGTCGGTTGCGGCGGGAGGCTGAGCGGAATCTGCTCTAGGTCGGCGCGTTCGACGATGGGCAGAGCGTATTCGTGAACCAGTGGAACGTCCGGCATGAGGCTGCGATCACCAATACGCGCCCCATCAATCAAATAGGTTTCACCGTTGATGCGCGCCTTCACAATCACATGGTCGAACGCGCTGACCATAGGCAGAAATTTGTCGAGCGGCAGGTTGCCCGATGACACAAGTGCTGGAACCGCATCGATCCCGAGCTCTCTCAGCAGAGCGACCAGAAGCACAGTTTTACCCTTGCAGTCGCCCTGGCGGCTTGCCCAGACTTCATTGGCAGAGACTGGCAGCCAGCCTCCCTCTCCGAGCGTCAGCGCCATGTAGCGCACTTCGTCCTGGACCAGCCGCAGCGCCGCCAAAGCGCGGGCTTCCGGCGTATCGTGCTCGGACCGTATGCGCGCGACATGCGCCGCCATGTCGGCGGCTTCGGGCAAGACGCTGGCCTGATCGTAGGCGGGGCGGACCTGGTCCGCGATAGTTCCCCAAGTCGGAATGTTGCTGATCTGCCAGCCGTAGTCAGGAAGAGAGCGGGGCGCGATGGCATCGGGATAGGTTTGCGCTTCGACGTCAGTCATCCGATTAACCAGGACGTTGAAGTCGCCTTGTCGGGTGATCGGGGGTAAGGCGGCGTGGCGTCCGGCGCGGGTTTCCACGCTCATGGATGCGGGCCAGCTGAATGTCGTTACAGCGAGGTCAACGGGAAGTGGCGAATAAGAGAAGGCAAGCGCTTCGAGCGGATTGTTGAAGATGTCGAACTGCGTGCGTACCGAGTATGCAAAATCAATGGTGTCGCCAACTCGGATGTCGGGATTTACGAGAACGCCCGTCAGCAGGCCATTAATCTGCAGTGACTGCTCAAGCGCTGCCTCACGACGGAGAATTGTGAAGTCCGCCTTTTCAAGTATGTTGGAAGATTCACCTGCACGGATGATGCGGGCGTAGTGAACGGTAGGCGTCTGCAAGCCCGGATTCCACACCAGTCCCAACTGCGAAGCCTGTTGCAGACCCAAGGGTGACAGGACCCGCATCCGCATGCGGACGTAGGTTTCAGTGTGAGTACCGAAGGCACGCGCATGGTTCTCGACCAACTCATAGCGGACGTGTTGAGATGAGTTGTCCGGCGCGTTTGACAAATGAGGCGGTACGTCAGGAAGCCAGGTAGGAACAGGCCCGCGCAGTATGGTGTCGCCAGCTATGGCTGGCGCGCCCAAAAACCAGGCCGACATAGCCAGCAGCATCAGCTTATTCTTCAAAGCATTTTCCCCGCCTAGATTTAGCCTTATTCCGAGTAGCAGACATGAGGTGCAGCAAAAAGGGCTAGCCTGAAAGCCGTGGATGCATCCGCGCTGCTAACCTGCCTCAGAACGGAAGGCGCAGTTTAGGCATGGGCCATCAAGCCTGGCACCATCACCCCCACAGGTCCGGGTCGGTGGTGGGGTTGTGGAAGATACGGGCTTCCAGATCGTTGA
>JAHJOS010000530.1 GCA_018820005.1 Alphaproteobacteria bacterium
CCCGCCGAACAGCAGGACGCAAACGACTGCATAATCAGATCATCATACGCAAATCGCTCGATCGGTCACCCGGCGTTTTCGTCACAGCCCGTATTCGCCGGCCCGCCAAGGCACCCCACTCTTGCCCGCCTGCGCCGGATGCGCCAAACACCACTTATGTCCTTGCCCCCGCTTCCCATTGACGATGCCCTGCCCGCCCTGCAGGCCGCCCTGGCCGCCGGCCCCTATGTCGTGCTGGTGGCGCCGCCCGGCGCCGGCAAGACCACGCGGGTGCCACTCGCCCTGCTTGATGCGCCCTGGCGCGGCGACTGCCGTATCATCATGCTGGAGCCGCGGCGCCTCGCCGCCCGCGCTGCCGCCGGGCAGATGGCAGGATTGCGCGGCGAGGAGGTCGGCCAGACCATCGGCTACCGCGTGCGCATGGACACAAAAGTGACGGCCCGCACTCGTGTGGAAATCGTCACCGAAGGCGTCTATACTCGCATGCTGCTCGACGACCCCGAGCTGAGCGGCGTTGCCGCCGTGCTGTTCGACGAATTCCACGAGCGCAGCCTTGATGGCGATCTCGGCCTGGCGCTGACGCTCGACGTCGCCGCCCTGCGACCGGATCTGCGGGTTCTCGTCATGTCGGCCACCATCGATGGCGCCCGTGTTGCCCGCCTGCTTGGCGATTGCCCGGTGATTGAAAGCCTCGGCCGCGCCTTTCCCGTCGAAACCATCCATGCTGAGCCCGACCCGCTCAAGCGGCTCGACGATCAGGTGACCGAGGCGGTCCTGACCGCCCTGCGCGAACATGACGGCTCCGCGCTGGTATTCCTGCCCGGCCAGGGCGAGATCATCCGCGTTGCCGAGCGCCTCGCACCCCGCGTGCCTGCCAATACCGATATCGCCCCGCTCTATGGCCAACTCACCCCCGCCGAGCAGGACCGCGCCATTCGGCCCGCCGAACCGGGTCGCCGCAAGATCGTGCTGGCCACCTCGATTGCCGAAACCTCGCTGACCATTGATGGCGTCCGTATCGTGGTGGACTCAGGATTTCGCCGCGTGCCGGTCTATGAAGCCGATACGGGCCTGACGACGCTGCAGACCCGCCGGGTCTCGCGCGCCGGTGCCGACCAGCGGCGCGGCCGTGCGGGCCGCACGGCGCCGGGCGTCTGCATTCGCCTGTGGAACGAGGGTCAGACCTCAGCGCTCGCCCCCTTCGATACGCCCGAAATCCTTGCGGCTGATCTGGCCAATCTGGCGCTGGACCTGGCGGCCTGGGGCGTTAGCGACCCGGCGGGCCTGCCGTTTCTCGACGTCCCGCCGGCCCCGGCCTGGCAGGAAGCTATCGGTCTGCTCAAACGCCTCGATGCGCTCGACGCCGCGGGGCATCTCACCTCTGCGGGCAAGGCGCTGGCCGCGCTGCCGCTGCACCCGCGGCTGGCCCATATGGTGGTGGCTGCTGCCGCCGAGGATGATGCACTGACAGCGGCCCAGCTCGCCGTGCTGGTCGGTGAACGCGGCCTGGGCGGCGACAGCACCGACCTCGGCCATCGGCTGGAGCGGTTCCGTCATGCCGGGGGCCGACAGGCCGATGCCCCCAAGAGCCTTGCCCATCGCTGGGCGGGCCTCGCCGGTGGCGGCAGGGGCGGCAATTTTCTGCCCGGCTATCACCTCGCCCGGGCCTTTCCGGACCGCGTGGCGCAGGCTGCCGGACCGCGTGGTCGTTTCCGCCTCGCCAATGGCCGACAGGCCATGCTCGAGCCCACCGATGCGCTGGCCAGCCAGCCCTTCCTTGTCGTCACCGATGTCACCGGCACCGCCGCTGCCGGCCGCATCCGCGCTGCGGCCGCGCTTGATCGCGACGACCTCGAAACCCTGTTTGCCCCTCGCATCACATCCGGCACCAGTCTGAGCTTTGATGCCGCATCGGGCAGCATCAGGGCCCGCCGCACCCGCCAGCTCGACGCCCTGCGCCTGGCCGATGAACCCGCGCCCATTGATGATCCCGAAACCGCCGCCCAGCTGCTGGCTGAAGCCGCCGCCCGCCGGGGGCTGGATTTTCTGCCCTGGAGCCGCGACCAGCTGGCCTGGCGCGCCCGCGCCGGCTTTTTGCGCACCAGCCTGGGTGCCGACTGGCCCGATCTCGGACAAGACGCGCTGGCGGCCAGCATCAGCGACTGGCTGACGCCGGCACTGTTCGGTCTATCAAAGCTATCCGAGATTTCTGCCGAGCACCTGCGCAATGCGCTCGACCTGCTGCTGCCCTATGCCCGGCGGCAGGAAATCGAGGCGCTGCTGCCCAGCCACTTCGTGGCGCCCACTGGCAATGGCGTACCCATCGACTATGCGGCCGAAGGCGGCCCCGCCATCGAGATCCGGGTGCAGGAACTGTTCGGGCTCACCCGCCATCCCACCATCGCCAATGGCCGCATCCGCCTCGTGCTGGTGCTGCTCTCGCCCGCCCATCGACCGATCCAGACCACGCGCGACCTGCCC
>JAHJOS010000531.1 GCA_018820005.1 Alphaproteobacteria bacterium
GATCCAGATCGATCAGCGGCCAGCCGAGCAGCTGCGCCAGCGCGCGGCCCAGCGTCGATTTGCCCACGCCGCCCGGCCCGAGCAGAAACAGTGTTTCTGCTCGGGCCCGGCGGCGTGGGTAAATCGACGCTGGGTCGCGCGCTGGCGCAGCTGCTCGGCTGGCCGCTGATCGATCTTGATCTGGTGTTCTGCGACCGGATTGCTGTTATCGGCGACTATATTGCCGCCCATGGCTATGCCGAATACCGCGCGGCCAATCTGGCTCTGGCGCAGGCGATGATTGCCGAGGGTCAGGGCCCGCAGGTGTTTGTGACGCCATCGGGCTTTCTGGCGGCGGCCCCGGAAACGCAGGACTACCAGCAGGCGCAGGCGCTTGTGGCGACCGGCTATGGCGTGGTGCTGTTGCCCAGCCTTGATATCGAAATGGCCTGCCGCATTGTCGTTGCGCGGCAGTTGACGCGCGGCTTCGGCTTTGAGGCCGAGAGCGAGGCGACAAAGTTCCGGGCGCGGTTTCCGGTCTATCGCGGTGCGGGCGACGCGCTGGTGGTGTCGATGGAAGCGGCAGACGCGATGGCTGCCGCAGTGATCGCGGCGACCGGCATAAGCCAGACCTGAGAGACCCGCGGATCAAGTCCGCGGGAAGCGGTTGTGGGGAGGGTAGGTCTCGGGCGGGGCGGTTAGGCCTCGGACACGGTCGACGTGCCGGCCTCAGGCGTCGGGGTGCTTGAAAACCAGGGCGGCATTGGTGCCGCCAAAGCCGAAGGAATTGGACAGCACGGCGCCCAGATCGACATTGTCGCGGCGCTGGCGGACGATAGGCATGTCCTCAAAGGCCGGATCGAGAGTGTCGATATTGGCGCTTGCCGCGATGAAGCGGTGCTTCATCATCAGGATCGAATAGATCGATTCATGGACGCCCGTTGCGCCCTGGCTGTGGCCGGTCAGCGATTTGGTGGCCGAGATGGGCGGGCAGCTGTCGCCATTGCCGAACACGGCGCGGATGGCCTCGATTTCCTTGAGATCGCCCACGGGGGTCGAGGTCGCATGGGGATTGATGTAGTCGATGCGCGGGCCGACGTTGCGCAGCGCCATCTGCATGCAGCGGGCGGCGCCTTCGCCGGATGGCGCAACCATGTCGAGGCCATCGGAGGTGGCGCCATAGCCGACCAGTTCGGCCCAGATCTTGGCGCCCCGCGCCTTGGCGTGTTCATATTCCTCGAGCACCAGCACGCCGGCGCCGCCGGAAATCACGAAGCCATCGCGCGCCGCATCATAGCAGCGGCTGGCCTTTTCGGGGGTGGCGTTGAAGTCAGAACTCATGGCGCCCATGGCGTCGAACAGGTTGGACAGGGTCCAGTCGAGATCCTCATGGCCGCCGGCAAAGACGATGTCCTGCTTGCCCAGCATGATCTGTTCCATGCCATTGCCGATGCAATGCTTACTGGTCGCGCAGGCGGCGGTGATGGTGTAGTTGACGCCCTTGATGCCAAAGGCAGTGGCCAATGTCGCCGAGGCGGTGGAGCCCATGGCCTTGGGCACGGCCAGCGGGCCAATGCGCTTGGGGCTGGTGTTCTTGCGGGTGATGTCGGCCGCATCGACGATGGTGCGGGTGGAGGCGCCGCCTGAACCCATGACGATGCCGGTCATGGGGTTGGAAATGTCGCTGTCCTCAAGGCCCGCGTCGGCGATGGCCTGCTGCATGGCCAGATAGTTCCAGGCTGCGCCCTTGCCCATGAAGCGGGTGACGCGACGATCGAGCAGTTCGAAGGGGTCGAGGCGCGGGTCACCCTTGACCTGGCTGCGAAAGCCCAGATCGGCATAGTCCTGTGCAAACACGATGCCGGGTTTTGCAGCCCGCAGGCTGGCCGTGACCTCGTCCAGCGAATTGCCGATCGAGGAAATAATGCCCATGCCGGTGACGACTACTCGTCTCATAGTGGCCTCGCTCCGTCTTGCTCGGACGCCCTTGGGACGGGCGGTTATAGTTGTTTGGTGGCGACAGGAAGGCGCCGGTGTGCTCAGGCGGTTTTTTCGGCCTGCATCGGCGCATCGGTGAACAGGCCGACGCGCAGATTCTTGGCTTCATAGATGACCACGCCATCGGCCTTGACCCAGCCGTCGGCAATGCCCAGCGTCAGCCGACCCTTCATGACGCGCTTGAGGTCGATGCCATATTCGACCAGCTTGACATCATCGGTGACCTGGCCGGTGAACTTGATTTCCCCACCGAGAGCGCGACCCTTGCCGGGCTGGCCGATCCAGCTGAGGAAAAAGCCGGTCATCTGCCAGATGGCGTCAAGGCCCAGGCAGCCGGGCATGACGGGATCGCCGATGAAGTGGCACTTGAAGAACCACAGGTCCGGATTGACGTCGAGTTCGGCGCGCACCTGGCCCTTGCCATAGGCGCCACCGTCTTCGGAAATGGAGGTGATGCGATCAAACATCAGCATGGGCGGCGCTGGCAGACGCGCATCGCCCTGGCCCGGCAGTTCACCACGACCATGCGCCAACAGCTCTTGGTACCCAAATGCGCTTTGCCGATCGGCCATGCATATAACCCCGGTTAACCCTGTGTTTGTCTCGTATAGGGGCGCAACAGGGGGGTCAAGGGCGCGAACGGCGCGGGCCACAGAGGCTTCAGCCTGGCACGGCAGGGCTGCGTCAGTACCGCCGCTTGTATCGACCCGAGGGGCTGGGTATAAGATGGAGGGTAAATTCAGGCCCTTTCGCGTACTCGAGGACCCCAAGGACCCATGACTGATCGTAGCCAGACCGCCCGGTCCGTGCCCTCCCGCAAGCCTTGTCTGACAGCCGTGCTGCGTATGGCCGGCCTGCGCCCGACCCGGCAGCGCGTTGCGCTGGCTGAACTGCTGTTTGGCGGGCCGCATCGCCACGTCAGTGCAGAACAGCTGCGCAGCGAGGCCGATGAGGCGCGGGTGAACGTATCGCTGGCCACCATCTACAATACGCTGCATCAGTTTCATGAAGCCGGCCTCTTGCGCGAAGTGGCGGTGGACGCCTCACGCTCCTATTTCGATACCGATACCTCAGACCACCACCATTTTTATGTCGAAGACGAGCAGCGGATGATCGATATCCCCGCCGCATCGGTGGAATTTCTGGCGCTTCCAGAGCCGCCCAAGGGCATGATGGTCAGCCATGTCGACGTGGTGATCCGCGTGCGCAGGGCCCAAGGCTGAGCCGGGTTTTTGACGGCGCAGGCCGGGCTATTTCGGCGCGCTGGGAGATCCAAATTGGCGCTGTCCAGCCCCCTGCCCCGGCAAAAACGCCATCGCGTGCCGATGACATGGGCCACCCCATGACCCATATTGCAGCCTGAACGACAACAGCGGCAAGGGTGGCCAATGAGCCAAAAGGTCAATGTGAACGCCTATTTCGAGCGAATCGGCTTTGCTGGTTCCATCGCCCCGACCTTGGCGACTCTCGAAGCGATTCATGGGCTGCACAGCGCAGCGATCCCGTTTGAAAACCTCGATCCCGTGATGGGCCGGCCGGTGCGGCTGGACCAGGCAAGCCTTGAACAAAAACTGCTGCACGAAAAGCGGGGCGGCTATTGCTTCGAGCAGAACACCCTGCTGAGCAATATCCTTGGCGACCTCGACTACACCGTGCGCAGCTTTGCCGCGCGCATGCTGTGGGGGCACCCCGAGGGCGGCGCCAAGATGATCAGCCATATGGTGCTGGTGGTCGATATCGCCGGCGCGGGTTACCTCTGCGACGTGGGGTGCAGCATTTTCCGGCTGACGGCGCCGCTCAAGCTGCGCGATGGCACTGAACAGCAGATCGGCGAGACGCTCTATCGACTGAGCAAGAACGAGCAGATGTGGCTGCTCGAGGTCAAGCACGACGAACAGTGGCATGGGCTTTACCAGTTCGAACTGGTCGAGCAGAGCGAACACGACATTGCCGCCATCAATGGCATGGTGGAGGCCGAATATTTCAACCGGGCGCTGCTGTTTGCGGTGCGCGAGGACAAGGACGGACGGCTATCGCTGTCGGGCAATCGGCTGAGCATCCATCGACCTGGGCAGGAGCGCGAGCGGCGCTATGCCGAAAGCGTCGAGGCGCTCAAGACCATGCTGGGCGAGACGATGCGGCTGACCCTGCCGACGGGCGATGATCTGGACCCGGCCCTGCAGCGGGTGATCGACGCCGCGCCACCGGCGGCGGACTGAGCATGGCGCCCGTCGTCGTCGACCCGGCCAAGCTGCTCGAATTTGCGAGTTGGGACGGCTTCTACGACTGGCTGGCCGCCAACCACGACAGCGCCGACGAAATCTGGATCCGGATTTTCAAGAAGGCCAGCGGCGTGCCGACCATCAGCCCCACCGAGGCGATCGAAGTGGTGCTGTGCTGGGGCTGGATCGACGCGATCAAGAAAAGCTGGGACGAGGTCTCTTTCGTGCAGCGCTATTGCCCGCGCAAGGCCAAAAGCGTGTGGAGCCAGATCAACCGCGACAATGTCGCCCGGCTGATCGAAAGCGGCAAGATGACCGCGCATGGGCTGCGCCATGTCGATGCCGCCAGGGCCGATGGACGCTGGGATGCCGCTTATGCCACGACCATGGCGGCGCCCGATGATCTGCTGGCCGCTATTGCGGGCAATGCCAAAGCACAGGCGATGTATGAGACGCTGTCGAGCCAGAACCGCTTTGCGCTGACCTTCCGGGTGCATTCGCTCAAGACTGCGGCGGCGCGGACGCGCAAGATTGCCGGATTTGTGGAGATGCTGGAGCGCGGCGAAACCATCTATCCGCAAAAGGCCAGGCCGTGACGCGCCATCTCGCCCTGCTGCGCGGGGTCAATCTGGGGCAGCGGCAGGTCAAGAGTGCCGACCTCAAGGCAGCTTTCGAGGCCATGGGGTTTGTCGGGGTCAAGACGCTGCTGGCCAGCGGCAATGTGCTGTTTGATGCCGATCCAAAGGATGTGCGGCGCGACGCGATTGAGGCGGCGCTGGAGCAGCGCTTCGGTTTTGCCATTGGCACCGCGCTGCGGACGCAGGAGCAGATCGCGGCGATGATTGCGCGCGATCCGTTCAAGGGGCGCAGCGAGGATGCGGACACCAAGCTTTACGTGACCTTTGTGGACGATGGCGATGCGCGCAGCCTGCCAATGCCCTGTGGTGTCGCGGGGGATTTCGAGGTTGTCGAGGTGACGGCGGGCGAGGTCTATATGCTGGCCTATCGCCAGCCCAATGGGCGGTTCGGCGCCGGCATGGAGCTTGTCTCCAAGCATTTTGGCAAAAAGCGGCTCTGGACCTCGCGCAACTGGAATACCGTGATAAAAGCCGCCCAATAGAGTTCTTCGCCTGACAGGCAGCCCCAGCGGGCGTGCAGGCAGCGCGGCAATCGCCCTGGGAGGCCCATCATGATCACCGTCTTCGGTTCCACCAATCTGGATCAGATCGGCACCGTGCCGCGGCTGCCGCAGGCGGGCGAAACGGTGGCCGGCGGCACATTCTCGATGGCGGCAGGCGGCAAGGGCGCCAACCAGGCACTGGCGGCGCGACGCGCTGGCGCCAAGGTGCGCCATGTGTCAGCAGTGGGCCAGGACAGCTTTGCCGATGCGGCGCTGGCGCTGCTCGATGCCGCAGGCGTTGATCTCAGTGGCGTACGCCACGCCGAGACAACTACCGGTATTGCCATGATCTTTGTCGATGCGGCGGGCGAGAACTGCATCGCCGTGCTGCCGGGCGCCAACGGCACCATGACGTCGGAAGATGCCGAGGCGGCCCTTGAGGGGCTGGGCAC
>JAHJOS010000532.1 GCA_018820005.1 Alphaproteobacteria bacterium
AAACCCCGATCCCCTGCGATGAAAAAGGCGCAACAGATCAGCTTGTCCAACTCACAAGAAATGTATTTGCCGTCCTTCGAAACACGCCGAAATCGAAGCCTCATGAATAGGTCGGGCTAGGGTTGAGCAGTATAGGGTTCAGGATACCGCGTTGGCGGCGCTGAAGGAAGACCGTCTCGACCGTTTCATTGCTGCCCTGGATCGGCTGGGCGATCATCCCGTATTCGAGAAGCTATCAGGCAAGGCACTGGTTGAAGCCTTGATGGCCTGCGATGATGAGAAGACACTCGCGGCCCTTCCTCTGCTCATAAAGAGCCGGCTCCTTCATCCCTCAGAGTTGATCGCCCTGCTTGCATCCTCCGACGTGCTGAGGACTCGTTTGGCCGAAGCGCCGGAGGCCCATGTCAACCTTGCGCGGGCTGGCGAATGGGCGGCCACGAAAGGCCGGACGTTGATCGACCGGGTGACTGCTGAACGGGCGTTGAACGTGCCGCTTGGTGTTGCGGTTGCCTTCCAGCACCCCAGCAACATGGTCCTGCGCTGCGCTCATGCGTTTGATCCCACGCGTTTTCACGATGATGTCGTTAATCGGCTTCTCGCGGCACCGGTGGCTCTCGATAGCCATTATCTCATCGTTTCCCTGTTGAAATGGGGAACAGAGCCGGGCGAGGTCTTGCCGTATCTGGTGCCTTGGCTTGCCGGAAATGGAACGGCACTCAAGGCGAGTTTCGTCTACAATGCCTGGCTGGACGCCAAGGGCAAGGTCGAGGCGGTCCGCGAAAAGCTGCTCCTCTGGCTAGAACAGCATGGCACGACACCGGAGGCATCGCACGTCTACAAAGCCTGGCTGGACGCCAAGGGCGAGGTCGACGCGGTCCGCGAAAAGCTGCTCCTCTGGGTGGCCGAGCATGGCACGACACCGGAGGCAGAGTTCGTCTACAATGCCTGGCTGGACGCCAAGGGCGAGGTCGAGGCTGTCCGCGAAAAGCTGCTCCTCTGGGTGGCGGAGCATGGCACAACACCGGAGGCACAGTTCGTCTACAAAGCCTGGCTGGACGCCAAGGGCGAGGTCGACGCGGTCCGCGAAAAGCTGCTCCTCTGGGTGGCGGAGCATGGCACGACACCGGAGGCACAGTTCGTCTACAAAGCCTGGCTGGACGCCGGATGCCCTCTAGAGCCGATCAAGACGGCGTGCGAAGCTTGGTTGCTGGATCATTGGCGCTCTGAAGATGCTGTCTATCTAACGAAGGAGCTTTCGAAGGCCAACAACCTGTCGCACAATAGTGTCGCCTGCATCTTGGCTTGGGCAGGAACGCATTCAGCCAACGAAGACGCGATTTTTCGGCTCAGTCGGATGAGCAGGGCGTTTCACCTCCATGCGCATCATCCAGGTTTCTCGCGGCTTGTCACCAGGGTGACAATGGCAGTTATAAATCATCTGTTTGCCGCGCAGAGGCTTTCCAAGGGGGTGCGGGATGCGTGTTCGATCCTGTTCGCCAACTTCGCCAAACGGGATTATCCTCACGATAGCAATTGGCCAGAAATTATAAGTATTTATTGTGGTGGCTTAAGGCATGGTTCCGTGTTCTGGCACTTTGAGGGCATGCCCCGCGCCACGTGGGAAATCTTGCTTCATGAGGCATTATCTCTGGAAATGCTTGACCCAATCAAAGACGCTGCGGCCATTCGTCATGCTCATGAGTTGATCAAGCAGGTACGTTCGCCGGATGAATACACAGCGCTGACCTCAGCGGGTTATCTGTCGCCGCCGCCTCAAGCTGCGGGTGATTGATGATCGCGCCTCCAACGCGCCAGTATTGACCTCACAATCGGCTTTCCGTGCCTATTTAACTACGGACGACAGAAGGAAATGGCAGCTATCGGAGCCTGCTGACCAAGTTGCCACTGACCGAAAGGGACGCGCAAAGCTGCCAAGCTTCGCAGCTGTCCCCAAATGGAGCTTGGGCTGCGTGAACACCCCCCTACCCCTTCCCCCGCTCCGCCAGCCAGATCCCCCCCAGCACCAGCCCCAGCGCCACCACGTGATAGAGCTGCAGCCGCTCGCCCAGGATCATCACGCTCAGCAGCGTGCCGAAGATCGGCACCAGGTTGATGAAAACCCCAGCGCGGTTGGAGCCGATGATCTCGTTGCCCTTGATGAACATCACCTGCGACACCAGCGACGGGAACACCGCGGTAAATGCCGCGACCAGCCATCCTCGCATGTCGGGCCAGATCACGCTGCCGCTTGCCGCTTCAAACGCCGTGAAGGGCAGGGAAGTCAGGAATGCCGACGCCGCCATCACCGAAATCATGCTTTGCCAGTGCAGGGTCGGCTTGTAGCGCAAGGCCACGGTGTAGCCGCCGTAAAACAGCACCGCCAAGAGCATCAGCGCGTCGCCGCGGCCAAGCTCAAGCCCGACCAGCCGTTCGAGGCTGCCGCTTGAGGCGGTGATCGCCACGCCCGCCAGCGTCAGCACGAAGCCGATGATCTGGGCCGGGCTGGCCTTGATGCGGAACAGCAGGAAATTGGCGAGAAAGATCACCATCGGCATGCCTGCCTGCTCGATGGCGACATTGATGGCCGTGGTGTGTTCGAGCGCCGAGTAGAGCAGGATGTTGAAGAACGCAAAGCCGAACATGCCATAGGCGATCAGCAGCGGCAGATGCCTGCGGATGACGGGCAGGTCGCGGCGCACCTGCGGCAAGGCAAAGCCGAGCAGCACCACCAGCGCCAGGCCCCAGCGGACCGAGGTCAGCAGCATCGGCGAGATATGCCCGACCGCCAGTTTTCCGGCCACGGCGTTGCCGCCCCACGACATCGCGGTGATTGTCAGGAACACATAGGCGCGAAGGGGCAGGACGGGGGCGCGAAGGGTCAAGGCGAGTTTCCGGGGTTTTGCGGCCAGGCTCGGGCCAGGGTCAGGGCGGGCAATGGCCGATCTCGTGGCAGTGGGGGGCCGATCTCGATCGTCCTGCGTCCTGTTTGGCCAGAACAAGCGAAATTGTCACGTAAAAAAGCCGCATCCTTGCGCCAGAGGGTCGATTTTGGTGACCCGAGTCTGTATGCATGCGCGGGTTTTGCTTTAAAAGCCTCTGAACAAGAGACCGATTCCAAGGGGATGTCATGGCCAACGTAGTTGTCGTCGGATCGCAATGGGGCGACGAGGGTAAGGGCAAGATCGTCGACTGGCTGTCCGAGCGGGCCGATGTCGTCGTCCGCTTCCAGGGCGGCCACAATGCCGGCCACACGCTGGTCATCGACGGGATTGTCTACAAGCTCTCGCTGTTGCCCTCGGGCGTTGTGCGGCCGGGAAAGCTGGCTGTCATCGGCAATGGCGTTGTCATTGATCCGCATGCGCTGGTCAGTGAAATCGACCGGCTGGCGGCACAGGGCGTCGTCATCAATGCGGAAAATCTCCGCATCGCCGACAATGCGACGCTGATCCTGTCGTTGCACCGCGAGCTTGACGCCCTGCGCGAGGACGCGGCGTCCAATTCCGGCACCAAGATCGGCACCACCCGCCGCGGCATAGGACCTGCCT
>JAHJOS010000533.1 GCA_018820005.1 Alphaproteobacteria bacterium
CTCGGCTTTGCCCACGCCATGCAGCCGCAGCGAATAGGTGAGGTTTTCCTCGACCGTCATATGCGGATAGAGCGCATAGCTCTGGAACACCATGGCCACGTCGCGCTTGCGCGGCGGCACGCCGTTCATGGTCTGCCCGGCAATCTTGAGCGTGCCCGAGGTGATGGTCTCGAGCCCGGCGATGGACCGCAGCAGCGTGGACTTGCCACAGCCCGACGGCCCCACCAGCGCCACGAAGCTTCCCTTCTCGATGCTCAGGCTTACGTCCTTGAGGGCGTGAAAGGCACCATAGTGCTTGTCGATATTGCTCAGTTCGATCTGGGCACTCATTTGAGGGCTCCCGAAGTAAGGCCGGAGACGATACGGCGCTGCAGAAGGACGAAGACAGCCAGGATCGGGGTCACATAGATCGCCGAATAGGCCATGATGGAATTCCAGTCGCTCGAATTGGGCCCGAGGAAGCCGGAGAGCCCCACGCTGGCCGGCTGCATCGAGCCGTCCTGAATGATCGACTTGGAGTAGATATATTCGCCGAACGAACTCATGAAGGTCAGGATCGCGCAGACGAGGATGCCGTTGCGGGCCAGCGGCAGCACGATGTTGAAGAAGGCGCCGATGCGCGAGTTGCCATCCACCAGGGCCGCCTCTTCCAGCTCACGCGGCACGCTCATGAAGGTGGCCCGCACCAGCACCACAAAGAACGGCATGGCTTTGGCTGCCGCCGCCAGCACGACGGCCGTCCGCGGATAGTTGAGCAGGCCCAGCTGATTGAAGCCCACGAACAGCGGCGTGATCATCACCGACGCGGGCAGCACCTGCAGCATCAGGATCATGAACAGGCCGAAGTCGATCCAGCCGCTGCGGTAACGGGCCAGCACATAGGCGCAGCCTGTTCCCAGCAGCACCGTGATGGCAGTGACGCCCGAGGCGATCAGCACCGAGTTCCACATGAACGTCTGCATGGTGCGGCGGAACCACACCGACGGATAGATGCTCAGGTCCGGGTCCACCGGCCAGAAGGTCGGCGGATTGGCGAAAATTTCCGAGCCTGATTTCAGGCTCGTCACATACATCCAGTATAGCGGGAACAGGTAGACTGCGGCCAGTGCCAGCGCGAGAGCCAGCAGCAACCATGGAACATAGGGCCGGGTCATCCGCGCACCTCATGGCGGGTCGAGCGGACATAAACGATCGACGCGATCAATACGAGCACGAACATCATCACCGAAATGGTCGCCCCTTTGGCAAAGTCATAGAGCTTGAAGCTCATCTGCCAGGCCCAGTAGCCAGCGACGTTCGATGTATTGGCCGGTCCGCCTTCGGTCAGCGCCGGGAACAGGTCGAACTGCTGCAGCGTGCCGATCAGGCCCAGCGACAGAACCGCGCCAATGGTCGAGCGCATCATGGGCAGCGTAATGGTCCAGAAACGTTGGAAGGCATTTGCGCCGTCCAGTTCGGCGGCCTCGTAGAGGTCGCGCGGAATGGCAGCAAGGCCCACCGACAGCAGCAGCATGTTGAAGGCCAGGCCAAGCCAGATATTGGCGATGATCACGGCCCAGATGGAAAAATTCGGGTCCGATTTCCAGAAGATCGGCGCCTGGATGATCCCCATGGACTTCAGTATCGTGTTGAGAACGCCGAAGTCGCCAGCCAGGATCCAGCTCCAGATCGCGCCGACCACCAGGCCCGGCATCACCCAGGACACCAGGAACAGCCCACGGATCGTCGCGGCGCCGGGGAACTTCTGTGCGAAGAACAGCGCCAGTGAAAAACCGAGCACGAATTGTCCGGCCATTGAAGCGAACACGAAGATCAGCGTGTTCTTGGTCACCAGCCAGAATTCGGGCGCGTTGACCACGGCCACATAATTTGAAAAGCCCGCCAGCGGCCGGAACAGATCACCGAGCGTGAACATGTCCACCTGCTGAAAACTCATCAGGACGTTATAAACCAGGGGCAACCCGGCCAACGCCAGAAGAAAGACCATGGCAGCGCCAACCAGGATCAGGTCGAATCCGACGCCATCCCGCATGCTGTTGAAGATTCTGGCCATAGGCCCCTCCGCACATATTCAATAAAAGAACCGGCCAGATTGCTCCGGCCGGTCCAGGTCAGGGAGGACCTTAGCCGACGATGCCCTTGATGGTGGCCTGGGCCTGGTCAAGTGCGTCCTTGGCCGACATCTGGCCGGTCAGGGCTGCCTGCATGGCATCGTAGATTGCCTTCGAAATCTTCTGCCATTCCGGGTGCGGACCACGCGGCTGGGCATACTTGAGCTGCTCCTGGAACACCTTGAGCGCAGCGTCCTTCTTCTCGACGCCGGTGACCGGCAGTTCGATGTCGCCACGCGCCGGCAGATTGCCGAACTCGGGGAACAGGCGGTTGTCCTGGCTCACGTAGTACTCGAGCACCTTGAACGCTTCGTCAGGATGCTTGGTGGACGACATGATACCCCAGTCGAAGCCACCCAGAGCCGAGGAGCGTTCGCCGCCATCGGTGATGGTCGGCAGCAGGGTCACGCCCCAATCGAACTTGGCATCTTCCACCATACGGTCGATTTCCCATGGGCCCGACACAGCCATGGCTGCGTTGCCGGAGTTGAAAGTGCCGGTCGAGTCCCACTGGCCAAGGGTCAGCACGTCCTTGGACGCCCAGCCATTGTCGATCATCTTCTTCCACAGGTCGAGCACTTCGGCGGCGCCGTCGGTGTTCACGTCCTTATAGCTGCCGCCCGAAGCCTGGATGACGGGCAGGAACTGGAAGGTGCCTTCTTCGCCGGCCTTGGCCGAGAAGGTAGCGCCATAGACGTTGTTGGCTGCGTCGGTCAGCTTTTCAGCGTCGGCGGCGAACTCAGCCCAGGTCTGCGGCGGTGTAGCGATACCAGCCTTGGCAAACATGTCCTTGTTGTAGAACACGCCGATGGTGTCGGTGTACTTCGGCACGCCGAACAGCTTGCCATCCCAGCTCACTGAATTGAGCGGGCCTTCGAAATACTGGGCCTTGCCGATGATGTCCGACGCCTTGACGCGGTCGGTGATATCAAGCATTGCGCCACGCGACGAGAACAGGGCGAAGTCGGGGTTGTCGAACGACACGATGTCGGGCGCATTGCCGGTAGCAAAGGCACGCAGGGTTTCGTTGACCAGATCATCGAACGGGATGGCCCGGTATTCGATCTGGATGTCCTTGTTCTGCTCGTTGAACTCCTTGGAGAAGGTGTCCGCGATGCCAGGACGGTCGATGCCGTCGATCGACCAGACCTTGACGACGGTCTGAGCCATGGCCGGCGTGGCTGCAACCAAAGCGCCAAGCGCCAGGCCAGCCAATAGACCGAGTTTGGTAAACTGCATTATATCCTCCCTTTGCGGCGTAACGCCGCGATCCAAACCGCTGGGTTTCCTCTTCCCATGCGGTCCACCAAAGCCATCGTGAACGCTGCAACGTTCGCGATGGCGCTTGCTCATATCCCCAGGCGTGCCTCCCCGTTGCTGTGGCTGGCGCGCAACGCGCTGCCACAGGATTGGCGAACCAGGAGCTTGCATGGCAGCTTACGGATGCCGGCTGATACAGCCTTGCCCTCCGCCAGCTGCAAAATCAGTCGTCCGGCCTCGCGGCCCATTTCCTTGAGGTTCATGTCGACGGAGCTCAGTGGCGGCCGTGTCGCGGCAGCCACGATCTCCCAATTGTCGAACCCCACCACGGACACATCCGTAGGCACGTCAACGCCGCGCTCGCGCAGCGCATCCACCACCCCACGGGCGATCTGGTCATTGCCGCAGAAAATGCCGTCCGGATGCGGCCCCTCTGCATCCCACAGCCGCGCGACCGCCTCATGCCCCCAGGCCTCGGACCACGGTCCGTTGAGCACCTGAGCGCCTTCGCCCACCACATCGCGATAGGCAGTCTCGCGCGCCTTTACCGAGGCAAAGCTGGCCGGCCCGGTGATATGGACCACCCGCTTGCGCCCCAGCTGCACCAGCCATTCGACCGCCTCGCGGGCGCCCTGCTCGTCGTCCGACACCAAGGTGATGGCGTCTGGCGGACCCTCGGTGAACACATAGACCACCGGAATGGCCAGGTTCGACAGGTCGACAGGCAACCGACGGTCAATGCGCTTGCCGGCGGCAATGATGCCGTCGACCTGCTTGTCGCGCATCGCGTCGACGTGGATCTGCCCCAGCGCCGCGTCGTCCTCGATACCGCACAGGAACACCGACACGCCCTGATCGACCAGTGCCTCGGCAACCCCCGCCATCACCGGCAGGGTGAAGCGGCCATAGGTATCATTGGTCAACAGACCAATGGTGAAGCTGCGCTGCTGCGTGAGGGCCCGCGCCATGGCATTGGGCCGGAAGCCAAGGGCCGCTGCCGTCTGCTTGACGCGGTCGCGCGTCTGCTCGGTCATGCGGCCCGTATCATTGAGCGCCTTGGACGCCGTCGCGACGCTGACTCCAGCAACGCGCGCAACGTCGTAGATCCGTATGCGCTCAGCCTTGGCCACGTCGGCGTACCTCACTGAAAAACCCTTTTCTCAACGTTGATAAAACGGTTTCTCACCCAGCGTCAAGCGGACTCGGTTCGTATCACACGGCAACATATTCGCCGCCACGACACTGCTTGAGATAGTTGAGACCAGCGACCTGTCCGGTCATTTCCAGATCGCCGCGATAGACCGGATCATGCCAGCCCTCGATATCGATCGAGCCCTGATAACCAGCCAGACGCAGTTCAGAGATCACATCGGTCCAATTGCTGTCGCCAAAGCCCGGCGTGCGCATGAACACGAACTTCTCCTTGCCGAACACGCCATGCTCCTTGATCACTTCCCAGCGGATGGTCGCGTCCTTGCCATGCACATGGAAGAACTTGTGCGCCCACTTGCGAATTTGGGGCATGGGATCAATCAGATAGACCATCTGGTGGCAGGGCTCCCATTCGAGCCCGATATTGTCGTCCGGCGTCTCGTTGAACATCAGCTCCCAGGCATCCGGATTGTGCGCGATGTTCCAGTCGCCGGTCTGCCAGTTGCCGTCCATGGCGCAGTTTTCGAACGCGATCTTCACGCC
>JAHJOS010000534.1 GCA_018820005.1 Alphaproteobacteria bacterium
CATGCGCGGCGCCAATGCCGCCGTGGTCGGCGTACTGGGGGCGGCCCTCTATGATCCGGTGATCGTCAGCGCCGTGCTGACGCCACTCGACATGGCTCTGGCCACCACAGGGTTTGTGGCCCTCGTCGCCTGGAAGGCCCCGCCCTGGGTGGTGGTGCTGGGGCTGGCCCTGGCGGGCGGCGTGATCGGCGTCCTGGGATAGCGCTTGCGGGCAGGGCGGCAGGAAGCATTTGCATCGCACCCGCTTTGCGACCAAACTGCTATTTTTGGGCAACACCAACTATTTGAGGCCAAAATGCAGCTCACCGTGCCCCGTCATTTGCGAGCCGGCGATGTGGTGGCGACGGTATCGCCATCCTGGGGCGGGCCGGGCGTCTTTCCCCAGCGCTATGCCGCCGGCAAGCGACAGCTCGAAGAGGCTTTTGGGGTCAAGGTGGTGGAAATGGCGCACACGCTGGCGCCGGACGACTATGTTTCGGTCCATCCCGAAGCGCGCGCGGCAGATTTGATGGCGGCATTTGCCGATCCCGGGATCGCCGGCATCATTTCCACCATTGGTGGGGATGACTGCATCCGGCTGTTGCCGCATCTCGACCTTGATGTGATCCGCGCCAATCCCAAGGTGTTCCTGGGCTTTTCCGATACGACCTCATTGCACCTGGCGTGCCTGCAGGCGGGGCTGCGTTCGTTTTATGGCCCCAGCATCATGGCTGGGTTCGGCGAGAACGGCGGCATGCACGCCTATACCGTTGAGGCACTGCGCAAGGCACTGTTTCGCCCCGAGCCCATCGGGCTGGTGCCCGACAACATCGAGGGCTGGACGGCCGAACGGCTGGACTGGGCAGACCCGGCACTACAGAGCCAGAAACGGCAGCTGCAGCCGGCCGGGCGCCCCAAGGTGCTGCAGGGTCGGGGCCAGGTGAGCGGGCCTCTGCTGGGCGGTTGTGCCGAGGTGCTCGAAATGGTCAAGGGCACCCCCTGGTGGCCCAGGCTCGAGATGTGGCGCGGCGCGATCCTGTTCTACGAGACATCTGAGGATGCTCCGCCTGCCAAATTCATCCGCTACTGGCTGCGCAATTATGCGGCCCAGGGCATACTGCCGCTGCTGGCCGGGATACTGATCGCGCGGCCCGATCCGCTGGGCGATCAAGGCTATCAGGAAGCACTCGAAGTGGCCGTGATAGAGGGGTTGGCGGAGGCAGGGCTGAGCCAGATGCCGGTGTTGTCCGGGCTCGATTTCGGCCACACCCAGCCCATGCTGACACTGCCCTATGGCGCCACCGCCCGCATCGATTGCGAGGCGGCGAGCCTGACGATCCTGTCGGCGGGCGTGGCCTGAGGCGGCGAAGCTGCTTACGTATTAGTGTGAACTGTTGCATCGACCGCCCTCCACCTAGGATCACTGGAACTGGGATGGGGGTGACCGATGCCGGAAACAGGCGAACTCCGACTACAATTGCAGCGGGCAAGGGCATCCTTGCTGGCGCTCGATCAGGTCAGCGAGACGGACCGGCAGATCATTGCCGACTATCTGGCCGCCGCAGACACGGTTGCCGTGCCCGCCGGCGAGGGCGAGGCGGGCGATGTCGACGCCAAGATCCTGGCCGATATCGTCGCGCTGGCTGCGGCTCGCGGCAAAGCAGCGCCACCACCCCAGACGCCGCCGCCGTCCACCGGCCTGGTGCTGCTGGACATACTGCAGTCGCCGCCGTTCTATTTCTTTTTCGGCTGTCTGCTGCTGGTGCTCGCCTTCGTGGCAACCCAGTTCAATCTCAATACCTCGCTGACCTTCCTTGTTGCCATCCTGGGGGTCGCTATCGTGCTCTATGGCACGGGCTCACAGGCTGCCGGGACGTTTGGTGATGCGCCGGCTGCGGCGCAGGCCATGCTGGCCGGCAAGCCCAAACCCGGCGACGGCGCCGACGACAACGACAAGGACGACGCTGAGGATGACAAGGAAGCGCCGCGTGCTCCGCTGTTCGCCGGGGCCGCAGCCAATGTTGCCATTGCCGGCGGCGCGGCCGTGCTGGCGGCCTTTTTTGGCTGGGGTATCATCGGGCAATCGGACAAGATCCGGCAGGTGCTGCGCGACTACGACCAATATGTGCAGATCAGGCTTGAGTTCTGCGACATGGACGCTGGTGAATGCGCCAGCGCGCCCAACCTCAAGGGCGCCGACCTCATTCGGGCATCGTCACTGACCCCGGATGTGCGCAACGCGCTGCTGCGCACGGCCTACCTGGAAACCTGGCAGGGGGAGCGGGCCTATGCCCGTGAGACAGGCAATGGCCTCGAGTTCATCGTGTTCCGTCGCGACCTGGGTGACAGCGGCATGGTGCATATCGTAGCCCAGACCATGGGCCCATCCGGTCTGGTCTTTGACGCCAGCGACGCCTTTTTCAGCATCAATGCCGGTGGCGCCTGTACATTCCAGGATGCCGGCCCCCAGACCTGCGGGGTGGAGACAACGACCTATTCCAAGGATGAGGAGCGGGTGCCGATCGTAACCCTGCGCGCGGCGATAACCCAGCGCCCGGTGACAACCATCCCGACCAATAATGGCGGCACCATTCTGGTGGCAACGCCCATCGAGCCAAGCTAAGGAACTGCCATGGGCAACAAGACGCCGCCGATTGTCGCCGCGCTATGGGCCATAGTTGTGCTGGTCCCGGCGCCCAGCCTTGCCGCCGACAGCTATGGCGATTGGCTGGCCAAGGTGCAGGCATTGCCACCCCAGACCAGCGACAGCGGACCGGACACCCAGGCCGTGGCGCTGCTCAACGCCATCAATTCCAAGGTCAGCAGCACCGACGCCATCCAGGCCCTGCGCAACTGGCCCGAGGACGATGCGTTGGTCAAAGCCCTGATCCCTTATGCCGGCGGCAGCTTCTCCGAGACAAGGATTCCGGCGACCCGCATTCTGGGCAATGTGGTGGACAATACCAATATCTGCATGGTGCTGGCCTACCTCAACGACAAGACGCAAGGCACGGCGGACGGTCGCTACAATCTGCTCCAGGTGGTGCGGCAGGTGTCCTATTATGCCTGGAGCGACACCGGCGAGTGGATTGCCCAGTTTGCCGAGCGCAACCTGCCAGCCGCGCGCGCTGACTCCAACCTGCAAAAGACCGCAGCAACACTTGAAGAGGTGCAAACTATTCTGGTGAAGCGCGCCGTGGGCACCGAGGACCGGCTGCGCGACCTGGCGCTCGGCAAATACAACGGTTGTCTCAAGCTGCTCGACGTCGAGCCCGTTGACGTCGTGACACCAGAGCCGCTCGAGACGCCGCCGCTGGTCGCAGATGATCTAGACGCCACGGCCATCCGCGACGGCCTTTTCAGCGCAGACAGGCGGCTGTTCGCCGAGGCCATCGTGGCGCGCTACACTGCGGCGACGCCGGCGCAACAGCGTGCGCTGGTGCAATCCTTGCTGGAGGCCATTGTCCTGGACCAGGATGACGGGCAACGCCGCTATCGCATCAATCTCTATATCGCGCTGACATTCTCGCTGCTGCCGCAAGGCGCTGCAGTTGGGGCCGATCTCGACCGTCTGGCGGAACTGCGCAGCGCTGCGGAGATGAAAGACCCAACCTTCCGCCAGAACGTGGAAAATGCCATCCGCAGGCAGGGCGGGTCCTGAGCCTGGCCTCGTCCTCGGCGGGTGAACGCCGCTAAAACTTGGGCCCGCAGGTGACCGCTGACAGCGCCTGGGCAAAGCGGGGACGCATGACGTCGTGCGGTGGGATGAGGCGGACGAGCACGAAGAGCTGGTCCACATCGGCTTCCACCACCAGGAGGCCATCGGGGACATCGATTGTCTGCTGGGCCAGCAGCCGGGTCTGGGCAGCGTTGAAAATGCCCAGCTTGAGTGTCTGGTTGATGCCGTCGCGATTGGTAGTGGAGTAGGCGACGTCGCCGGACTGGGTGAACAGGGCCACCGACCAGGGGGCCTCGGGCAGCACGCCATTGAGATAGGCTGGCCCGGCGGTGAGATCGACGCTGCACACGCCATAGACCAGCGCCGGATCGAGCCCGAGCGGATTGGGCTTGCCGGCTTCGACCGGGGGCAGGATGACCATGCGGTTGCCAGCATCCAGCGCCGCCACCCGGGTCCAGATGGTATCTTCGACGAGGCGGGGGAGGGTGAGGATCACCACCAGATGGATGATGCCGCCCAGCACCAGGCCGCCCGCCAGCCAGAGCAGGAACCGCGTCATGAGCAGCGCTCCCTTATGATGCCGGGCATCGATGAATCGCTGGAGAAGCCGGAAAATGTCGCCGTATCATAGAGCGTCAGCACCAGGCTGTATGGACCGTCGCCGGCCAGCTCCAGCCAGTTGCCGGGGGCCAGATCCTTGCCCACGCTGATCACGATCGAGCCATCATTGGGCCGGGCCAGGCCTGTCGAGCGCATCACAAGCGCCTCATCGGGCGCCGCGATGTTGACGCCATCGCCATCAACGCCGACCAGTGTCCACGCGGTGGCCAGCGGCGTCATGCCGGTGATGACGTAGGTGCAATTGCGGCTCAGCGGTTCCCCGTCGCTATCAGTGCTGGCGATAAAGCGGATGCCCTCGGCCTGGCCGAGCTGGAACTGGCCCTCGCGCACCATAAAGCTGCGCGTATAGGGATTGGGGGTGGGCGAGCCGACATCAGGCCGCGCGGTCCAGGGGCCGATCTCCACCGCGCCGAACAGCCGGCCATCGGTCAGGGCGTAATAGCTCAGCCCGAAGCCGACGCTCAGCGCCACCGCACACATCATCAGGAGATAGAGGACGAAGCGCATCGGGTCAGCAGCTCGTATCGGGAAACGGCATGGGCGGCGTCAACCTGCGCGGAAGGACTGCTCAAGGCTATAGCAAGGGGGGGCGGCAGACGAAAGGGCGGATCGGGCCATCCCACAGGATCGTGGGCGATGGCCGCATGTTTGCTTGCCGCTACATTGCTTCTGTCGCCACCGGCACGGGCGCACGGGCCTCAGTATTGCTGCCGCCGCCATCGGCCAAGGCGGCCTTGAACAGATCGGCCAGCACGACCAGCTTGCGCGCTGCCAGCGGGGTCAGGCTGGGCGGGCGCTGCTCCTGTTCGGGTTGCAGCGCGCCGGGATCGGCATCGGCTACTACGGTGTTCTGCGGCACGAAATCGACGCCGAACACCGGCTTGATCTCGATATTGGTATGGGCATAGGCCATGAACTTCTGCCAGGCGATGGCCGGCAGCGTGCCGCCCGTCAGGTTCTTGGTGGGGTGGTAGTCGTCATTGCCGAACCAGACCGCAGCCACGTAATTGCCGGTGAAGCCGCAGAACCAGGCGTCGCGATACGATGAGGTGGTGCCCGACTTGCCAACGACCGGCACGCCCTCGATCTGGGCGCGGCGCCCGGTGCCGCCGGTGATCACACCGCGCAGCATGGAATTCATATTGGCCACCGTGGTCTCGGTCAGAATGCGTTCGCGCGGCGCATCGGGGTTGTAGTCATAGAGCACGGTACCATCCAGGCTCGACAGGCGGGTAATGCCGAAGGCCGGCGTTTTGTAGCCGTCATTGGCCAGCACGGCATAGGATGAGGTCATGTCGAGCACCGACACCGACGCAACGCCCAGCGCCAGCGAGCGGGTGACCGGATAATCGGCCTGCAGGCCCATGCGATGGCTGAGGGCGGCGATGGGGTCGCGCCCGGTCTTGATCGACAGCGTCACCGGCACGGTATTGAGCGATTGAGCGAAGGCGCTGGCCAGTGTCACCGAGCCCTTGTAGCTGCGGCCATAATTCTGCGGGCACCAGTCGCCGATGCACACCGGGCGATCGGTGATGACATCCTTGGGCGTCAGGCCAAGCTGCTCGAAGGCTTCCGAATAGACAAAGATCTTGTAGGCCGAGCCGGGCTGACGGGTAGAGACGATGGCGCGGTTGAACTGGCTTTTGCCATAGTCAGTGCCGCCCACCATGGCCCGAACGGCGCCCTGGGTATCGGTGACCACCATGGCCGCCTGGCCGACATCATACTGCTCGGTGCCCTCGTGCACCGTCGAGACCACTGCATCGACAGCGTATTTCTGCAGCGTGGTATCGATGGTGGTGCGCACCACGAAATTATTGCCGGTGGCGCCGCTGCTCTCGATCAGCTTCTTGGCCTCCACGAAGGCCCAATCGAGGAAGTAATTCGGCGAATTGGCATTGATGGCGCGGTCGACGGGCGTGGCCGGATGGCGGCGGGCGGCGGCGACCTGGCCTTCGGTAACAAAGCCGGCAGCAACCATATTGGACAGCACCAGATTGGCGCGGCCCCGGGCCGCCGCCAGATCGGCCGTTGGGGCATAGCGGGTGGGGGCCTTGAACAGGCCCGAAAGCATGGCTGCCTCGGCCAGGTTGATGTCCTGCACCTTCTTGCCGAAGTAATAGTCCGCCGCGGCCACCACGCCGAAATTGCCGCCGCCCATATAGGCGTGGTCGAAATAGAGCTTGAGGATCTGGTCCTTGCTGTAGTGCCACTCCAGCCAGACCGCCAGGAACGCCTCGATCACCTTGCGCTCGATAGTGCGTTCCGAGCTCAGGAACAGGTTCTTGGCCAGCTGCTGGGTGATCGAGGAGCCGCCCTGGGTGGAACTGTCGCCGCCCGCATTGCTGACGATGGCGCGCAGCGTGCCGACGACGTCGATGCCGAAGTGGTCGTAAAAGCGCCGGTCCTCGGTGGCCAGCGTCGCCTTGATCAGATAGTCGGGCATATCGGCCAGCGCGACGGAATCGTCCGAGCGGATGCCCCGGCGGCCAATTTCAGTGCCGAAGCGATCCAGAAAGACGACCGAATAATCCTCGGCCTTGTTGAATTCACCCAGCGCCGTTGCATTGAAGGCGGGCAGCGCCAGCGCCACCATGAGTACGCAACCAATAGCGAAAAAGGAAAAGCCGTCCGACAGCAGCTCGACCAGAAGACGCTTGATGCCGCTGACGCGGAATATCGACATGGCATCGCGCAGGCGCGTCCAGCCGCGCCCAAAGCGCTGGGAGGATTCATAGAGCGAGGAATCAAGCCAAGCGTCGGCAGCCAGCAGGCTGGAGCCCTTTTTACGCTTTTCTTTGGTATAGAACGGATCCTGCACCGATTTCCCCACCGTGCGCCTCACGCAGTGTTGTCTGCAGGACGTGGCAATGCAACGGTATCGCTGCAATATGATTGGTGTTGGCGCCACACAAGCGCAAACCGGCAACATCTCTACAACGACTGGGTTAAAATGGCCTTCTGGGACGACAAAACTCTCGATCAAATGAGCGAGACCGAATGGGAGGCCCTGTGCGACGGCTGCGGGCGCTGCTGCCTGATCAAGCTCGAGGACGAGGACACCGGCACCATCATCACCTCCGATGTGCGCTGCAAACTGCTGGACGGCGACACCTGTGCCTGCACCGACTATCCCGGTCGCCAGGCCAAGGTGCCCGACTGCATCAAGCTGACGCCGCAGAATGTCACCGAAATCGCCTGGATCCCGACCACCTGCGCCTATCGGCGCATCGCCGAGGGCAAGGGACTGGCCTGGTGGCACCCGCTGATTTCGGGCGATCCGCAGACGGTGGTGGACGTGGGCGTGTCCGTGCAGGGGCGGACTTTTCTCGAAACCGATGTGGAGCCCGACACATGGGAAACCCACGCGGTGGACTGGCCCGAATGGGAGCCGCCCGAGAAGCTCTAGTGCGGGTCAGGGCGCTCCGATTCACCAGTCATTAACCATCTTGTGGCCAGATCGCCAGGCAGACAGGCTGCGTGGCCTAGGATGGGCAGCAAAATGACAGACACCTTGCTTGCTAAAGAAGCGGATGGCGATTTCTGGCTCCGTGTGCGCCATGCGCTGGAGGCCCTGCGCCCCGTGCGCCGCGAACCCAGGCCAGCCTATCGCCAGGCTGCCATTGCCCGCGCCATGGGCCTCAAGCAGCGGCTGGGTGCCCGCATTGACGCCGAACTGGCCGATGGCTGGGCCAACGCCGCGGCCCGTCATGTTTCGCTAAGCCTCTTGGTCATCGAACTCGATCTGATGACCGAATATCTGGTCAGCTATGGCAAGCAGGCCAGCGACGAGTGCATCGACGCGATCATGCGTATTCTGGCCCAGGGCCTGCCGCGCCCGACCGACAGCTGCCTGCGGCTGGGCAACAGCACCTTTGTGGTGGTTCTGCCCGACATGCCCGTGCTGATGGCACGCTCGACCGCCGCCAAATATCATGAGGCGATCCGCCATCTGGGCCTCAATCACAAGGAAAGCCACGCTGGTCTCGTGACGGCCAGCATGGGCCTGGCGGTGAGCAATCCGCGCGGCACCTATGATCGCAAGTTTTTCGAAGCCGCCGCCGAAGCCGTTAAGAAGGCGCAGCGCAAGGGCCTGGGCCGCATCGAAATGGTCGATCTGCGCCCCGCACAGGAACGCAAGCGCCGCCGGACTGCCTGACGCGCCGGTTGCGTCGGGCGCCATGACCCCTTAAGAGAGCCGTCCCCGCGGCGCCAGCGCGCCGGCTTTCCCATGGATGACTGGCATGACCCAAGCGTGTGGCCTCGACTTTGGCACGTCCAATTCAACCTTTGCGCGCCTCGACGCCCAGGGCACGCCCCATCTGCTGGCGCTTGAAGCGGGCCGGCCCACCATTCCCAGCGTGATCTTCTTCAGCTTCGAGGATGACACCATCTATTTCGGGCGGCAGGCGGTGGCTGAATATGTCACCGGCGCCGACGGGCGGCTGATGCGTTCGCTCAAGAGCGTCTTGGGCACCGCCCTGATCGGGGACAGCACGCGCGTCAAGGCGCGCAGCTATGGCTTCATCGA
>JAHJOS010000535.1 GCA_018820005.1 Alphaproteobacteria bacterium
CGACCAGCTCAGCCGCCACTCGCTGATCGACATGGATGTGTCCTGCAAGGGCGATCTGCACATCGATTTTCACCACACGGTGGAAGACGTCGGCATCGCCTTGGGCCAGGCCATCAGCCAAGCGCTGGGCGACAAGAAGGGCATCCGCCGCTATGCCAGCGCTGATTTGCCGATGGATGGTACGTTGACCCGCGCTGCGCTCGATGTGTCGGGCCGACCATTTCTGGTGTTCCGCGCCGAATTTACCCGCGACAAGGTGGGCGAGATCGACACTGAACTCTTCCGTGAGTTCTTCCAGGCCTTCGCCATGAACGCCGGTATCACGCTGCACATCGAGAATTTCTACGCCGACAACAACCACCACCTGGCCGAGTCCATGTTCAAGGCCGTGGCCCGCGCCTTGCGCGAGGCCGTCGAGATTGATCCGCGCCAGGCCGACCGCGTGCCCAGCACCAAGGGCACGCTGTAGGCTTTTGTTTTCGGCGCGTTTGCACTAATCCACCCACAAACACGGTGTCACCCCGGCCTGAGGCCGGGGTCCATCCTGAGATCTCAAGATGGATTCCGGCCTGCGCCGAAATGACATCGGGGTATTGGAGAGAGTTGTGACCCTCTACGCCATCTATGATCCCAAGCCCGGGAGGCCAGACCTGCCCGTCGCTGTGCCGGAAAGCTTCTCCTGGCTGGCCGCGCTACTGCCGCCGGTGTTTCTGATCGCCCATGGGCTTTGGCTCGAGCTGGTGGCCTTTATCTTCAAGCTCGTCGCGCTGGCGGTGCTGGCCGACTATATCGGCGGCGACGCTGCCTTTGCGCTTTATCTGCTGGCCGCCGTCTGGCTCGGTCTGGCCGCGCCGGGCCTGCGCCGCCATGCCCTGGGCTGGCGCGGCTGGGCCCATCGCGGCACCCGCATCGCCCTGAGTGCCGAAATGGCCCAACTGGAGGCACTGGCATGAGCCTTGTGACCATCATCGACTATGGTGCCGGCAATCTGCACTCGGCCGCCAAGGCCTTCGAGCGCATGGCCGACGGACTGGGCGGCATCACCGTGGAAGTGACCGCCGACCCCGAGCGCGTGCGCCGGGCCGACCGCATCATGCTGCCCGGCGTCGGGGCCTTTGCCGATTGCAAGGCCGGGCTCGATGCGGTGACCGGCATGACCGAAGTGCTGACCGAGCGCGTCATCACCGGCGGCGTGCCGTTCCTGGGTGTCTGCGTCGGCATGCAGCTGCTGGCCAGTGAAGGCCGCGAGAAGACCACGACACAAGGGCTCGGCTGGATTCCCGGTGCGGTGGTGCACATTACCCCGTCCGACCCCGCGCTCAAGGTGCCCCACATGGGATGGAACACGATTTCCATTCTGCGCGATCATCCGCTGTTTGCCGGCATCAGGGATGGCGCCGATGGGCTGCACGCCTATTTCGTGCACTCCTACCATCTGGTGACCGATGGCCCCGAAACGCTCTTGGCGACCACCGACTATGGTGGGCCGCTGACGGCCTGCGTCGGCCGCGACAATATCTTTGGTACCCAGTTCCATCCGGAAAAAAGCCAGGCACTGGGGCTCAAGCTGATCGAGAATTTTTTGAGGTGGACGCCGTGATTCTTTTTCCAGCCATCGACCTCAAGGACGGCCAATGCGTGCGGCTCAAGCTGGGCGACATGGAGCAGGCGACCGTCTTCAACGACAACCCCGCGGCTCAGGCCAAGAGCTTTGAGGACCAGGGGTTTGAGTATCTGCACGTTGTCGATCTCAATGGCGCCTTTGCCGGCGAGAGCGTCAATGGCGCGGCCGTCGAGGCGATCCTCAATGCGGTGGACTTTCCGGTGCAGCTCGGCGGTGGCATCCGCACCCTGGCCCATATCGAAAGCTGGCTCGACAAGGGACTGGCCCGGGTGATCCTCGGCACCGTGGCAGTACGCGACCCCGCGCTGGTCAAGGCTGCGGCGCAGAAGTGGCCCGGCCAGGTTGCGGTGGGCATTGATGCGCGCAAGGGCATGGTGGCGGTGGAAGGCTGGGCCGAAACCTCCGAACTCTCCATCATCGAACTGGCCAAGCGGTTTGAGGGCGCTGGCGTTGCTGCGATCATCTACACCGATATCGACCGCGACGGCGTGCTGGCCGGGATCAACTGGGATTCTACGCTCGAGCTGGCCCGCGCCACGTCCATTCCGGTGATCGCCTCGGGCGGTTTGGCCTCCATGGCCGATATCGAGCGGCTGACCCGGCCCGATGCCGCAGTGCTCGAAGGCGCCATCTCGGGCCGTGCGCTCTATGATGGCCGCATTGATTCACGTGAAGCACTGGCCTTGCTGAAGGCGGCGGCATGAGCACCCCGGCGGCAGGACGTCTGCGGCGCTTTCCATGGGCGGTCTATGGCCTGATCAGCCTGGGCATTGCCCTGCTCGCCGCCCTGCCCCTGTTCTCGGTGCTGTTCACCGCCTTTGTCGCTGACGCCAATGGCTGCCAGGTCGACGAAGGCAGCGCACACCCCTGCATGGTCATGGGCCAGGACTGGGGCGAGACGCTCTATTTCACCGGCATGATGGGCTGGCTGATGCTGGCGACGCTGCCGCTGGGCACCATGGGCCTGGTCGCCATCATGGCCATTGCCATCATTCACCGCCTTATCTGGGACCGCCGGCAGAAGGAGACGCGCTGATGGCCAATCCGCCCCGCCCGATCCTGGTTACCTCCATCAACTTCCTCTGGTACCTGCTGGCGCCGATCCCCATATTGGCGCTGGGCTATGCGGCGCTGGTCAACTGGCTGCCCGGCTGGTTCCTGCTCATCGCGCTTTTCGCTTTCTTCATGTGGCTGTTCTCGCTGGCCTTTGCGCTCTATGCCGCGCTGCGCCGGCGAGGCGGCCAACCCAAGGATCCCCGACAGTGACGCTCAAGACCCGCCTCATTCCCTGCCTCGATGTCATGGGCGGCCGCGTCGTCAAGGGCGTCAACTTCGTTGACCTGCGCGACGCCGGC
>JAHJOS010000536.1 GCA_018820005.1 Alphaproteobacteria bacterium
ACAAGGCCGTCTATACCTATGTGCCTGAGATCATCGAGTTCTATCTCGGCGAGAAGGCCATTCTGCAGAATGTGCCCACTTATAATTGTACCGATGAGGAGCAGCGCAACTGGGTGCTGGCCAATATTGGCGATCTGGTGGTCAAGGAAGTGCACGGCTCAGGCGGCTATGGCATGATGGTGGGGCCCACCTCGACCAAGGCCATGCACAATGAGTTCCGCCGGAAAATCGAGGCGCGGCCGGACAATTACATCGTGCAGCCCACCTTGGCGCTCTCGACCTGCCCGACCTATGTCAAATCGGGCATCGCGCCCCGCCATGTCGACCTGCGCCCCTATGTGCTGGTGGGCGATGAAATCCGCATCACGCCGGGCGGGCTGACCCGCGTAGCCCTGACAAAGGGGTCGCTTGTGGTCAATTCAAGCCAGGGTGGCGGCACCAAAGACACATGGGTACTTGAAGATTGAGTATGCTTGGTCGGACTGCACAAAACCTGTTCTGGCTCAGCCGCTACGTCGAGCGGGCCGAAAACATGGCCCGCCTGCTCGAGGTGGGCTACCGCATGAGCCTGACATCGCGCCGCGAAGGGGGGGTGTCGGAACATTTGATCTCGATGATGCAGGCGGCCGAGATCGAGGAAGAATTCGCCAAGAAAGACCGCGTTGCCGATGTCGATACCGTCGCCAATTTCATGATGTTCGACACCGAGAACCCCAGTTCGGTCTACAATTGCCTGTCCTATGCGCGCACCAATGCGCGCTCGGTGCGCACCGCGATTACTTCGGACATGTGGGAGGCAATCAATTCGGCCTGGCTCGAATTTTCCCAAATCAAGCCGCGCGACGTGCGGGGCGCCAAACTGCTGGGCCTGCTGGAGTGGATCAAACAGGTGGGCCACCATTTTCGCGGCGCGCTGCTGGGGACCATTCTGCGCGATGATGGCTTTGCCTTTCTGCAGGCCGGCAATTTCATCGAGCGGGCGGATAACACCGCCCGCATCCTCGACATGAAGTACTATGTGCTGCTGCCGCGCGCCAGAATGGTGGGCGGGGATCTCGATATCCAGCAATGGACGTTGATCCTACGGGCCGCGTCGGCGCATCGTAGCTATCGGCACGTCTATCACGACCGCTACAAGGCCGATAATATCGCCGACTTCCTGATGCTGCGGCCCGAAATGCCCCGCTCGCTGATCCATTGCGCCCGCAATGTGGAAGACAATCTGACGACGCTGAGCAGGTTCTATGGCGAAAGCCAGCGCTGCAACGAGGCCGCACAAGCCTTGCGGGGCATGGTGGACAGTACCGACATGGAAGCCATCTTCGCGTTCGGGCTACACGAGTTTCTGACCGAGTTCATGATGCGGGCCGACCATGTGTCGGACACGCTCTCAGAGAGTTACAACTTTTACTGATGCGCATCACCATTCGCCACCAAATGAGCTTTGCTCCCCCGGCCTTTTCGGCACACTGCGTCATGCACCTGCTGCTGACGCCCGTCAGCGGCAGCACGCAGACTGTTGAAAGCTGGACCGTCGAGGTGTCGGGCATCGACAATGCGGCGGTGTTTACCGATGCCTTTGGCAACAAGGTGCATCTGGTCAACCAGCCCAAGCCCGAGGGGCCATTGGTGGTGACGGTGAGCGGCACGGTGGAAACCAAAGACCAGAGCGGCGTATTGGGGCGGCCCCGTGGTGAGCCCGTTGTAGCGCTCTACAAGCGCACCAATGGGACGGCCAAGGCGCCGGTGACGCTTTATGGCAAGTTCCGGGGCAGCAAAGACACGCGTATCGACGTGCTGCATGCCCTGATGGCGCGGGTGGGCGACACGCTCGGCGTCGACAGTGAGAACACGCAGAGCCAGATGTCGGCAGATGGCTCCCAGAGCCAGAGCCAAAGCCAGGGGTCAGTTGCGCCGCCCAGCACCAGTGACTTGGTGCACCGGTTTATTGCTGGCGCGCGCGCGCTCGACATTCCGGCGCGTTACGTGACGGGCTATGTCGCGCCCGAACCGGATGGCGATGATGACCTGGTCGGGTTTCACGCCTGGGCCGAGGCCTATGACGAGGCCCTGGGGTGGATCGGGTTTGATCCGCTGCTGCAGATCTGCCCGTCTGACCGGCATGTTCGCATGGCGGTCGGGCTCGATGCCCTATCGGCAGCGCCGATCCGGGTCGTTCCGGTTGGCGAGGGCGTGACCATGCTGGACGCGAGCGTCACAGTTTCCTGACGTACTGATCGCTGTTGCGACTGACTTGGTGGTATGATACTTAGCCATATGGAAAAGTATCTAGACCCACTCGACGGCATCTTTCAGGCACTGGCCGACCCAACCCGCCGCGCGGTCATCGGCCGGCTCGCGCGCGGACCTGCCAGCGTGGGCGAACTGGCACAGCCCTTCGCCATGGCCCTGCCCTCGTTCATGAAACACGTTCATTTGCTCGAAGACAGCGGGTTGATCCGCACCAACAAGACCGGGCGGGTGCGCACCTGCACTATCAACATGACCCGACTGGCGGCCGTGAGCGGTTGGCTTGAAGAGCAACGCTCTGTCTGGGAAGGCCGCACCGACCGATTGGAAAAACTGGTCACTGCCAGCAACGACTCGGAGACCACGAAATGAGCGCCCCCTTCGATCCGCAGCTTGACCTTGAAATCAACCGCATCATCAAGGCACCGCGGCAGGCGGTCTGGGATGCCTGGAGCAGACCGGAATTGTTTGCGCAATGGTGGGTGCCCCATCCCGAGGTGTGCCGGGTGGTGACGCTGGACCTCAAGCCTGGCGGCGGCATGGTCACCGAAATCAGCGCCGCATCGGGCGAGCCGTTCGGCCCCCATATGAACGCGTGTTTTCTGGCGATCGAGCCGGGGCGCAAAATCGTGTTCACCAATGCGCTGACGAGTGGTTGGCGGCCGGCGGAACAGCCTTTCATAACTGCAGTCATTTCGCTGGACGACCATGATCTGGGCACCGCCTATCGCGCCCATGTCATGCACAAGAGCCCAGCGGATCGCGACATGCACATGGAGCTGGGCTTCATGGATGGCTGGGGCACCGTCGCGGCGCAATTGGCAGCGCTGGTCGAAGCTTAGGCCGGAAACCGGCTGGCGCTAGAGACTGAGAATATAGAGCCAGCCCGAAATGGTGAGCGCCGAGGCAATCGTGGCGATCAATATGGTATTGGCCGCGACGCTGACACCGCGATTGTAGTAGGTGGCAAAGACATAGACATTGACGCCCGCCGGCATGGCCGAGAGCAGGATGCCGTAGCGGGCGATGTCCATGGGGACATGGAGCACCCAGATCATCAGCACATAGGCGATCGCGGGATGGACAATGAGCTTAATGACCGAGGCGACCAGCGCCTGGCGCCAATTGTCGGACAGCTTGAACTCATTGAGCGCGCCACCGATGCCGAACAGCGCAGCAGGCACCACGGCCTGGCTCATCATCACGAAGAACGCTTCGGCCGGCTCAATCAGCTTGAGACCGGAAAAATAGCCGATCATTCCGGCTGCAATACCCCAGATCAGCGGATTGGAGGCGACCCGCTTGGCAGCGGTGAGCAGGGTCTGGCCCAGCGAGGCGCCGTCGCGGCGCATCAGTTCCATGGTCACCATGCCCAGGGTGAGCAGGATGGCGCCATGCAGGCCGATGATGGAGAGCGTCACCGCCAGCGATTGTGGGCCATAGGCCCGCGTCATGATGGGCAGACCCACCAGTACGGTATTGGTGAATGTGCCAGAGAAACCAGCAGCCACCGCCTCGCCGGGGGTATTGCCGAACGGCTTGCGCGCGATGGCAATGCCGATGGCAAAGCAGATCGCGGCGCCAATATAGAAAGGGGCGATAATCGACAGGTTGAAGGCGGCAGCAAAGTCGCTGGTCAGCAATGAGTGGAACAGCAGGCAGGGTGTCGCAAAATTGTTGACGAAGGCGATCAAGCTCTTGATGCCTTCGGCAGGAAAGAGCCGGAGGCGTACGGCGCCGAAACCAAACGCCATCAGCGCGAAGATGGGCAGGATAACGCTGATGATGGTGAGCATGGCCGCGCTTTCGATGGCCTGAAGGTTGCCCCTGCCCTACGCTGGCTGGCGGACGGGGTCAATGCCAGACTAGTATGGTAGATTCAAGCCCTGAATGGCGTCAGAAAAACGAAACCGTAATCTTTTCATCCGAAATCAAAACGACTACAAACGAAACTCAATTAAGGGTGTGATTATGGCCAGCGACGCAAGCGTGGATATCTTTGTCATCGGCGGCGGCATCAATGGCGCCAGCGTGGCGCGCGATGCCGTGGGGCGCGGCTATACCGTGGCGCTGGCCGAGATGAACGATCTGGCCTCGGGCACCTCCTCGGCAGCCACCAAGCTGGTGCATGGCGGGCTGCGCTATCTCGAGCACTATGAATTCCGCCTGGTGCATGA
>JAHJOS010000537.1 GCA_018820005.1 Alphaproteobacteria bacterium
ACGCGCGCCTTGGGGGCGATCTTCTTGAGGTCGATGCCGCCTTCGCTTTCGGGGGTCAGCGGATCGACATGCACAGGGCGGTAGCCCAGCGTGACGGCGCCGGTATTGGTGTCGATCCAGCTCAGCGTATGCTTGCGCCAGTTGACGTCGTCGCGGGATGCGAAATCCTCGCGGGCATGGGCGCCACGGCTTTCCTGGCGGGCTTCGGCCGAGACCACGGTGACCATGGCATTGGCCATCAGGTTCTCGAGCTCGAGAGTCTCGACCAGGTCCGAATTCCAGATCAGGCTGCGGTCGGTGACTTTTACATCGGGGAGCTGCGAGAAAATCTCGCTCATGCGCCTGACGCCGGACTGCAGGGTTTCCCCGGTGCGGAACACGGCAGCGTCTTCCTGCATGGTGCGCTGCATGGCGTCGCGCAAAGCCGCCGTCGGCTTGCTGCCATTGGCGCTGCGCAGGCGATCGAAGCGGGCGAGGATCTTGTCGTCCTGCGCCTTGTTGATGGCCGGGATGGGCGCGGCGCGGTCCATGACCTTGCCGGCCTGAATAGCAGCGGCACGGCCAAAGACCACAAGGTCGGTCAGCGAATTGGAGCCCAGACGATTGGCGCCATGCACCGAGGCGCAGGCGGCTTCGCCCACGGCCATCAGGCCGGGCACGATGGCGTCGGGGTTTTCGGGCGTCGGGTTGAGCACTTCGCCATGGTAGTTGGCGGGGATGCCGCCCATGTTGTAGTGCACCGTCGGCAGCACCGGGATGGGCTCGCGGGTCAGGTCGACGCCGGCAAAGATCTTTGCCGATTCGGTGATGCCAGGCAGGCGCTCATGCAGCACTTTTGGATCCAGGTGGTCCAAATGCAGATAGATGTGGTCCTTGTTGGGACCAACGCCGCGGCCTTCGCGGATTTCAAGCGTCATGCAGCGGGAGACGACGTCACGCGATGCCAGATCCTTGGCATTGGGGGCATAGCGCTCCATGAAGCGCTCGCCTTCCGAATTGGTGAGATAGCCGCCTTCGCCGCGGGCGCCTTCGGTGATCAGCACGCCGGCGCCATAGATGCCGGTGGGATGGAATTGCACGAATTCCATGTCCTGCAGCGGCAGCCCGGCGCGGGCCACCATGCCATTGCCGTCGCCGGTGCAGGTATGGGCCGAGGTGGCCGAGAAATAGGAGCGCCCATAGCCGCCGGTGGCCAGCACCGTGGTCTTGGCGCGGAAGCGGTGCAGCGTGCCGTCATCGAGCTTCCAGGCAATCACACCCTCGCAGGCGCCATTGTCGCCCATGATCAGGTCGAGGGCGAAATATTCGATGTAGAATTCGGCATTGTTGCGCAGGCTCTGGCCATAGAGCGTGTGCAGGATTGCGTGGCCGGTGCGGTCGGCCGCGGCGCAGGTGCGCTGCACCGGTGGGCCGTCACCGAATTCGGTCATGTGGCCGCCAAAGGGGCGCTGGTAGATCTTGCCTTCGGTGGTGCGGGAAAAGGGCACGCCATAGTGCTCAAGCTCATAGATGGCTGCCGGGGCCTCGCGCGCCAGATATTCCATGGCGTCGTTGTCGCCCAGCCAATCCGAGCCCTTGACGGTGTCATACATGTGCCACTGCCAGCTGTCGGGGCCCATGTTCTGCAGGCTCGCCGCAATGCCGCCCTGCGCCGCGACCGTGTGGCTGCGGGTGGGGAACACCTTGGTGATGCAGGCGGTGCGCAGGCCCTGTTCGGCCATGCCCAGGGTGGCGCGGAGGCCAGCGCCGCCGGCGCCCACTACCACCACATCGAATTCGTGGTCGATGAGTTCGTATTGCGCCATGGACTTAACCCCAGAAGACAAGCTTGAGAATGGCGGCCACACCGGCCACCGCGATCAGGATGCAGAATGCCGTGTTGAGCAGCATGTAGAAACGGTAGGTCGAGCCGTGGAAATAGTCTTCCAGCGTGTCGCGCATGCCGTTGCGCATATGGATGGTGACAATCACCAGCAGCACGGCGAGCGGCAGGCCGATCCAGCCATTGCCGATGGTGGCCACCATATCGGGGCGATCCTGGCCGGCCAGGCGCAGCACGATGAAGGCCAGAAAGCCGATGAAAACGATGTTGATCGCGCCGGTCAGCCGCTGGGTGATGAAGTGGCGCGTCGAGGCTTTGGCATTGCCATATTTGGTCTTGGGATTGGCGACGACAGCGTCGGGAATGCGATCGGTCATATCAGGCCACCCACACAAAAACGGTCCAAACCACAAGGGTCAGCACGATCGAGCCGATCAGATTGGCCCAGGCGAGCGCCTCGCGCTGGCCCGGTTCCATGCCGATGGTAAAATCCCAGATGAAGTGGCGGATGCCGCCCAGCATATGATGAAGGATCGCCCAGGTGTAGCCGAACAGCACGAGCTGGCCGAACCAGCTGGCATAGAGCTCATTGACCAGGTTGAGCGCTTCCTGGCTGCTGGCGGCGGCGCCCAGCCAGAGCACCAGCAGCACCGTGCCGGCATAAAGCGCAATGCCGGTGGCGCGGTGGGCGATCGACATGGCCATGGTGATGGTCCAGCGGTAGATCTGGAGATGGGGCGAAAGGGGGCGGGATCGAACCGTCATGGGGCCTCGCTGGCGGGCAAAATGCCGCTGCAGTTTGGAATGGTTCGAGACTTCTAGCGCCCAAAGGTTACAAAATCAAAGCGGTTAACCCAAAAGCGGCTGCGACTTTTGGCGATAAGCGCACTTTGTTCGTATGGCGCACACGATGTGCGCATGCTGGATGAAATCGGCATGCACCAGCGCCGCGCCGGGCAGAAGGGATCGCTATCCAAGCCTAGATTGCGGCAAGGCCAACCCGCGCGTCGCGCTTGCCGGCGGCTTCCTTGCGCTCACTATAGCGGGAGGTCAGGTAGCCGGCGACGCCGCGGTTGATCAGCGTGAACTTGACCAGTTCCTCCATCACATCCACCACCCTGTCGTAATAGGATGACGGCTTCATTCGACCGTCGGCCTCGAACTCCTGAAAAGCCTTGGCGACCGAGGACTGGTTGGGGATGGTGAGCATGCGCATCCAGCGGCCCAGGATGCGCATCTGGTTGACGGCATTGAACGACTGCGAGCCGCCCGAGACCTGCATCACCGCCAGGGTGCGCCCCTGCGTCGGCCTGATGGCGCCGCCCGGCAGCGGTATCCAGTCGATCTGGGCCTTGAGCACCGAACTCATGG
>JAHJOS010000538.1 GCA_018820005.1 Alphaproteobacteria bacterium
CATGCTGGGGTCTCGCGTGCTGGGTCAGGACAAGCGGACTCTATGCGCCGCAGTCCATTGTCGCAACGCGCTGACGATTTGTGGCCCTGCAAGCGACGATGACAGGCTTTCACCTGAGGCCAAAGCCCTTGGGGCGGCAAGCCAACGGGTCTTGTCGGCTCCTGGGGGACCAGCGTCCACCAGGGCGCGCCCAACGGGCTGATTGACAATGCCGCAAGCTTTGGCGGGGCTGCGCCCCCCCCCTCACGGGTCAGGATACTCCGCCGGCGCGCACCTGTCTTGTTCACTGCTGTTTGAAACGCTGCCATTTCGGCAACAGGCGCTATCAACAACCTGAACATCGCGCTTGGTATTGGTAAGCCAACCAGCGTTTGGGGCGCGATGCTGGCCGGCCTTGCGCACCGCTGAAACGGGAGGTTCAGGTCGTCAAAGCGCCCCTTTGGCGCCGATCGGGGGTGGAGCCAATAAGCATGCGCCGGGCCAGACACTTGCGGACGGAGTTACGTCCATTGTCGGGCATAGCGGCGCGCGTCAGCGCGGTTCGCCAACCAGGCGATAGCCGACGCCCGCTTCATTCTCGATCAGTCGCGGCTCACTGTCGTCGCCGAGCTTGGCACGGAGCTGGGCAACCAGCACGCGCAAATACTGGGTATCATGGGCATGGGCCGGACCCCAAAGACGTTGCAGGGCGTAACCATGGGTGACGACGCGGCCTGCGTGATCGGCCAGCAGCACGAGCAGGTCGTACTCCTTGGGGGTAAGGTGAACGGGCGCTCCCCTGAGCAGCACTAGGCGTCTGTCGCGATCAAGCTCGACTTTTCCGAGATGCTGGGTGCCCTGGAAAGAGGCACCCACTTCCGATTGGCGGAGCGCAACCCGGACGCGAGCCAGCAACTCGCCAATACCGAAGGGCTTTTCGATATAGTCATTGGCGCCCGCATCGAGCGCCGCGATCTTCTCGATCTCCTGATCGCGCGCAGACAGCACGATGATGGGAACGCTGGAATAGGCGCGCACGGCCAGGATGACATCCTTGCCATCGCCATCGGGCAGGCCCAGATCAAGCATGATCAACGCTGGGGAACGCGTGGCCGCTAGCCGCTTGGCAAGCGCTGCCGTATCGGCAGTCTCAACCTCGAAATCGCAGGCTTCCAGGGCAGGTCTTAGAAAACGCTGGATCTGCGGCTCGTCATCGACCACCAGAATGCGCGGTTTCATACTGCGGCCTCCGCCAGCGGCAACCGGATTACCATGCGCGTGCCGCGACGCCGTACGGCGGGGCTCTCGGCCTTGATGGTGCCACCCATCGCCGTCACCAACCCGCGTGCAATAGCCAACCCCAGCCCGGTGCCCGCCGCCCTGCCATCGCCCTTGGTGCGGCGGAAGAACTTGTCGAAGATGTGATCAAGGTCGGCCTCAGCAATGCCCTTGCCCTGATCGGTTACGGCGATAGTTGCCTCTTTGTCCTCAACACGCGCGTAGATTGCGACGGGATTGCCGGTGGCATATTTGGCAGCATTATCGAGCAGATTGAACAGGACCTGTTCGAGCAAGGCCGGGTCGGCATTGGCGTTGGGCGAAGGGTCCGTGATACTCACTTCAACGGCCAGTCCGGCGTGCAGGCGCTCCGCTCTGGTGACCGCAGAGGCGATGACATCTGCCACCACAACAGGCTGCCGCCTGGCCTTGACCATTCCGGAGTCGATGCGGGTGATCTCGAACAGGTTCGCCACAAATCGGCTGAGCCGACTGGCCTCTTCTTCGATGGACAGCAGAAGGTCTGCGCGGGTATCGGCCGGCATGCGATCGCCCAACTCCCGCAGGGTCGTCACCGCCCCCGTGATGCTCGCCAGTGGCGTGCGCAAATCATGCGATAGCGAGGACAGCAAGGCCGACTGGACTTTTTCGCCCTCGCGCGCAATGGAGGCGAGGTTGCTCTCGCGTGCCAGTTGTGCGCGATCAAGCGCTATGGCGGACTGCTCCACGATGGCGTTGAGCGTCCGCTGATCCTCCTCGGCAACAGGGCCGGCTTCGGCGCGCATGGCCAGTCCAACGACCGCCAGCACTCGTTGACCCGATTGTACTGGTCGGAACAGGTAAGGCACCTGCGGCAAGGTTCCTGTCATGAAGCCGGCGGCCTCGCGTTTGTCACGAGCCCAGACAGCCGCCATCATTGCTGCTTCGTCAATGTCTTGATCGGGCGGCCAGGCAGCGGCCAACTGGAAGTCGCCGGCCTCGTCGGTAGCCAGCATAACTGTGCGAAATCCCAGCGCAGCGTGGATGTGGCTGGCTATTGTATCGAGCACCTGGTCGCGACCGAAGGCACCTGCCATCTTGCGCGTAAAGTCGAGCAGGGCCTGTGCCTGACGGGTCTGCTGCAGTGCACGATCAATGCTCAGGCGCAGCCGCGCCGCGAGTTGGCCGGCCGCTAGCGCGACTGCGACAAAGATCACCAGCGACAAAACTTCTTCTGGCCGCGCTATGGTCAACCGCCCGGTTGGAGCAATGAAGAAGAAATTGTAGGCTAGAAACGACAGGCCTGAGGCCAGGAGGGCTGAGAACCGTCCGGCCACAACAGCTGACAGCAGCACGGCCGCCAGATAGAGCATCGACAGATTTTGCAGCGCGACCAGAGCTGACAGCCCCAATCCGAGCAGCGTCGTTGCGCCAACTGCCAGTATGGGCGTGGCAACGACGTGGGCCCAGTCGGGCAGGCTGCGCTTGCTCTGCCGGCCCCCGGCCTTGCCAGCCTTGGCCGACACGACATGGATGCCGATGTTGCCAGCGCGATGCAGTAGCGCGTCGGGCAAGGATTTGCGCAGGAAGAAGCGCCGCTGGCTGCGACCGATGACGATCTGGGAAATGTGTTCGCGCCGCGCGACCCTCAGGATGGCCGCCACAAAGTCGGTCTCTATCGCCCGCCGGGTTTCTGCCCCGAGCCTTTCGGCCAGTTGCAGTGTTTGTTCAAGTCGCGCACTGGCTTCGGGATCAGGAGGCATGCCGTGTGGATTGCTCAGCGAAAGCACCAGCCAGCGCGCATTGAGCCCCGAGGCCAGTCGGCTGGCCTCCCGCACGACCGCCTCTGAAATGGTGTCGGGGCCGACACAGACCAGCAGCCTTTCCCCAGTGGCCCAAGGGCCTTCAATGGCACTTTGGCGCAACAGATCAACCATCTGGTCGTCCACCCGGTCGGCGGCACGACGCAGCGAGAGTTCGCGCAGCGCCGTCAGAGTGGCAGGGGTGAAAAAACCGGAGAGTGCGCGATCGGCGTTTTCGGGCAGATAGACCTTGCCGGCCTTGAGGCGCTCGATCAGCTCATCGGGCGGCAGATCGACCAGCACAATCTCGTCGGCAGCCTTGAGCACGACATCGGGCACCGTCTCGCGCACGGGGACGCCGGCAATGCGGGCAACCAGTTCGGACAGGCTTTCCAGATGCTGGACATTGAGCGCAGTCCACACATTGATTCCGGCGTTGGTCAGTTCGGCGATATCCTGGTGGCGCTTGGGGTGGCGCGACCCTGCTGGATTGGAATGGGCCAGTTCGTCCACTATCAGCAACTGCGGATGGCGCTCTAGGGCCGCGTCGAGATCAAAGGCGCCATAGGCGCCCGCGCCGCCGCTGCGCGGCAGTGTTTCGAGGTCTGCCGCGAGCGCCGCTGTTTCGCCCCGGCCGTGGGTTTCAACCAGGCCGACCACGACGTCAATGCCCTTGGCCTTAAGTGCCCGGGCGCGCTCAAGCATGGCGTAGGTCTTGCCCACGCCCGGGGCCATGCCCAGAAAGATGGTGAGCTTGCCGCGTCCCTCGCGCGATGCCAGTTGCAGCAGCGCGGCGGGATCTGGTCGAAGTTGTTCGTCGGGGCGATCCATTCTACCTCGCCATGGGCGCCATTTTGTCCAGCGCCAGATTGAGCGCGAGAACATTGACGTGCGGTTCACCGAATATACCCAACATCGGTGTTTCAGTCATCTGCCCCAGCAGGGTTTCGAGGACGGGAAGCCCCACGCCTCGTGCTGCCGCTACGCGGGCGAGTTGCAGGCGGGCATTGGCAGGTGAAATGTCGGGATCAAGGCCAGACGCGGAGGTCGTCGCAGCATCTGCGGGAACGGGTGAACTGCCCAGCGAAGCGACGGTGCCCGCAACGCGCTGCACCAGCCGGGCATCGGTTGCGCCGTAGTTGGAGCCGCTGGAGGCCGCGCCGTTGTACGGCACGTCACCTGCCGCGGATGGACGCGCCCAGAAATAGCCGGGCTCTGTAAAGTCCTGGCCGATCAGGGCCGAGCCGACCACAACACCGTCACGTTCGAGGCGGCTGCCATTGGCCTGCGCTGGAAACGCCAGCTGGCCGACGCCGGTGATAGCAAGGGGATACGCAAGCCCCGTCAGCAGCGTGAAGAGGATTGTCATGACGATTGCAGGACGGATTTGGTTGAACATGATCATCTCCTAGATGATGCCGAGGGCCGTCACGGCCATGTCGAGCAGCTTGATCCCGATGAAGGGAGCAACAAGGCCACCCAGGCCGTAGATGAGCAGATTGCGCGACAACAGTGCAGCTGCGCCGACGGGTCGATAGGCGACGCCGCGGAGTGCGAGCGGGATCAGTGCAACGATGATCAGCGCGTTGAAAATGACGGCCGACAGGATTGCCGACTGGGGCGAGGTCAGCCCCATGACGTTGAGCACCCCCAGCCCGGGATAGGTCGCCACGAACAGCGCCGGGATAATGGCGAAGTATTTGGCGACGTCATTGGCGATCGAAAAGGTAGTGAGTGCGCCGCGCGTCATCAGAATTTGCTTGCCGATCTCGACGATCTCGATGAGCTTGGTGGGGCTGGAGTCCAGATCGACCATATTGCCTGCCTCGCGGGCCGCCTGGGTGCCGGTTTGCATGGCGACGCCGACATCGGCCTGCGCCAGCGCAGGCGCGTCATTCGTTCCGTCGCCACACATGGCAATCAGCCGGCCGCCGACCTGCTCGTTGCGAATATAGGCCAGCTTTTGCTCGGGCGTGGCTTCGGCGATGAAGTCGTCCACACCAGCCTCCGAGGCAATGGCTGCCGCTGTGATCGGGTTGTCCCCGGTGACCATGACGGTCTTGATACCCATGGCGCGCAAGGCGGCAAAACGCTCCTTGATGCCGGGCTTGACCACATCCTTGAGATGGACAACGCCGAGCAGGCGGTCTTCCTCAGCCACGGCCAGCGGCGTGCCGCCCGACCGGGCGATGGCCTCCACCGCCTTGTTGAATTCGGCGCTGGCCTGGGCCTTGTCGAGACCAACAAAGCGCAGCACCGCGTCGACGGCGCCCTTGCGAATGCGGCGTCCCGCGACATCGACTCCTGAAAGACGTGTCTGGGCGGAAAAGGCAATGAACGCGGCGGCAGAAGTCGCATCGGCAGGCTCTGAGATCCCGTAGTCGGCGCGTGCCAGGGCAACGATCGAGCGACCCTCGGCGGTTTCATCGGCCAGGCTGGCGAGCAGGACTGCACTGGCGAGATCGCTCTCGCTGACGCCACCGACCGGAACAAATTCGGACGCCATGCGGTTGCCGAAGGTGATGGTGCCGGTCTTGTCGAGCAGCAGCGTATCGACGTCGCCGGCGGCCTCCACGGCGCGGCCCGAGGTGGCAATGACGTTAAAGCCAATCAGCCGATTCATGCCAGCAATGCCGATTGCCGAGAGTAGGCCGCCGATGGTGGTCGGAATAAGCGTCACCAGCAGCGCGGCGAGCACGGCCACCGATAGCTCTGCTCCAGCATAGAGCGCCAGGCCATAGAGCGTGACGACGGCGATCAGGAACACCAGCGTCAGGCCCGAGAGTAGTATGGACAGGGCAATTTCATTGGGAGTCTTTTGGCGCGTGGCGCCTTCGATCAGCCCGATCATGCGGTCGACGAAGCTGTCGCCGGGCTTGGCGGAAATGCGAATTTTGAGCCAGTCGGAAATCACTTGGGTCCCGCCGGTCACGGCCGAACGGTCGCCACCTGCCTCTCGGATCACGGGTGCGGATTCGCCGGTAATCGCGCTTTCATTGACCGAGGCGACGCCCTCGATAACCTCGCCATCGCCGGGGATGATGTCATTGGTCTCTACGATGACGATATCGCCCAGTTGCAGCGTCGATGCCGGAATGATCTGGCTGGCGTGATCGGTCGCACGGTCAGGGAAGAGGAGCTTCTTGGCCATCAGGTCCGTCTTGGAGCGGCGCAGGCTTTCCGCCTGGGCCTTGCCGCGCCCCTCAGCCACGGCTTCCGAGAGGCAGGCAAAGATCACGGTGAACCAGAGCCAGAGGGCGATCTGGCCGGAAAAGGAGGTGCCGACCTGGCCAGTCAGCAGATCCTGAGTGAAGATGACTGTTACCAGAGCGGCTACAACCTCGGTGACAAAGATCACCGGATTGCCGATGAGCTGGCGCGGGTCGAGCTTGATGAAGGCGTCGCGCAGGGCCGGCAGCATGATGGCGGGACTGAAGACGGAGATGGGTTTGGTGGAACTGGACATGGGATAAGGGTCCTAAAAGCTCTGGCCAGCGAGCATGGCGAAATGCTCGACGACGGGTCCAAGAGCCAGAGCGGGGAAGAACTGCAGCCCGCCCATGATGAGAATGATGCCGATCAGCAGGCCGACAAACAGCGGGCGATCGGTGGGGAAAGTGCCCGAGGAGCCAGGCAGGCGCGGCTTGGCTGCGAGCGAGCCGGCAATAGCCAGGACTGGCACGATATAGGCGAAGCGCCCGAGCAGCATGGCGATGGCCAGTGTCGTATTGTACCACGGCGTATTGCCAGACAGGCCGCCGAAGGCCGAGCCATTATTGCCCGCTGCCGAACTATAGGCGTAGAGGATTTCGCTCAATCCATGCGGCCCGGGCGTTGTGATCGCCGATAGGCCAAACGGGGCGACCATCGATACGGCGGTAAAGCCTAGGATGACCAGCGGCAGGATGAGGATGGCCAGCATGGCCAGCTTCATCTCGCGCGCCTCGATCTTCTTGCCGAGGAATTCCGGTGTGCGCCCCACCATCAGGCCGGCCACAAAGACCGCCAGAATGGCAAAGACCAGCATGCCATAGAGCCCTGAGCCGACGCCACCGGGCAGCACTTCTCCCAGCTGGATAAGAAACATCGGCACCATGCCGCCCAGCGGGGTCAGCGAAGAATGCATGGCGTTGACGCCACCATCCGAAAGGCCCGTGGTCACAGCGGCGTAGAGTGCCGTCATGGCCTGTCCGAAACGCACTTCCTTGCCTTCCATATTACCCAGGGCAGGATCGACTCCAACCGCGTGCAATAACGGATTGCCTGATGTCTCGGCCCAGTAGATCGCGCCGGTACCGACCAGCAGCAGTACGCCGGTCACTGCGATCAGCGCCCAGCCCTGACGGCGATTGCCCACCAGTTGGCCAAAGGCATAGACCAGCGCTGTCGAGATCGAAAGCATGGCGATGATATTGAGATAATTGGCAAACGCGTTGGGGTTTTCGAACGGATGGGCCGCGTTAGTGTTGAAAAAGCCACCGCCATTTGTACCCAGCTGCTTGATCGCTTCCTGGCTGGCCACGGGGCCGATAGCGATGGTCTGCTGGGTACCTTCGAGCGTGGTGGCGGCGAAGCTGGCGTCCATGCTTTGCGGCAGGCCCAATGCGACAAAGCCAATGGCGACCACAATGGCGAGCGGGAGTAGCACGTAAAGCGTTGCGCGAGTCATATCGACCCAGAAATTGCCGACGGCCGTCGCGCCCGAACGCATAAAGGCGCGGGTCACGGCTATGGCGACGGCCATGCCCGTGGCCGCTGAAAGGAAGTTCTGCACCGTGAGCCCGGCCATCTGGCTGAAATGACTCATGGTGGTTTCGCCACCATAGTTCTGCCAATTGGTGTTGGTGACGAAGCTCACCGCCGTATTGAAGGCCAGGTCTGGGGCTAGTTCGCCAAATCCCTGGGGGTTGAATGGCAGGAAGCCCTGCAAGCGGAGGATGGCAAACATCGCCAGAAAGCCCGCAAAACTGAAGGCCAGAACGCCGAAGGCGTAGGCAAGCCAACCCTGCTCCTGATCAGCCCGAAGGCCGGCAAGGCGATAAAATCCGGTCTCAATCGGATGCACTATGGGAGAAAGCCATGTCCGCTCCCCTGCAAAGACGCGGGCCATATAAAGCCCGAGCGGCTTGGCCAGAGCCAGGACCGCAATCAGCACGAGCGCGATCTGCAGCCATCCAGAAAATGTCATGAGGTAACTCCGATGCGCTCAGAACTTCTCGGGACGCAGCAGCGTTACGAGCAGGTAAATGGCCAGAGCCAGGGCGATGAGGAATGCGATGAGCGGCATGGCGTGCTCACATTCGGTTCAGTGCAGCGGCATAGGTGGCCAGAGCCCCCAACACGCCGGCACCAACGAGAACAAAAACAAGGTCGAGCAAAGTGGATACTCCAAGGTGGAGTGCTCAGATGCGCGCTCAGCGCATCAAACTTCCATTCAGAAGGCGGTGGGCGGGCATAAGGATGTCATAAGTTCGAGGGCCGAGGCCCTAGCCGCTAAACCAGCATTAGCTGGCGAAACCGAGCGGGAACATCGAGGACCAAACGACCTGACCACCTGCCGTTCCATTGGCGCCGTGCAGAATTCGGTGTGCTGACCTATCTGCGGTCTATTGGAGGTGCGTAGTTCATTTGGCGCCAAAATAGAGTTTCGAACCTAATTTTTGTTGTTTTATTGCAAGTTGTGGCAAAAAACGGCGAATATATTGCTGGGGCATTTGCCTTTTCCGGGGCGGACAGGCGCCCGGCGCTTCTCGCCAATTGGGGGGCTTGCACCTCATCTACCTGCCTCCAAACGATTTATTGACCATTCGGCCAAACGTGCGCTGACCATCTGACGCCACACCAGACAATATTATCATTCTCTCGCTAACCTGCGATCACACCTCGTTTCAGTGAAGCAAGATCAGGATTTGTCCGAAACCCGCCCTCTGTCCCGCCGTTTTGGCCTGCTATCAGCGTTTCTGGCAGCAGTGCTGCTTTGTGCGCTCGCAGTGCTGGTATGGTGGGCTGTGCAGCGCATCGATGGCATGACGCAGGCAGAGCAAAGCCGGGCTCTTACATCCGGGCTTATGCTGGAGCAAACGTCGCTGGTCACCGAACAACGTCGGGCGACAACCCTGGACGCGGCAGTCCTCAATCTGCGCGCCAACGACCAGTCCTGGATTGCGGAGAACCTCGCAGAGCGTATGAGTGAGTTCTACGACCTGGACCGCGTTTATGTGGTGGCACCAGATGGTGCTGTCATCCGAGCCGCCAACCAGGGCCAATTTGCAGGCACTCAGTTGGATCCTCGTGATCTGGTGGCCGTAGAGGCGATGCTGGCCGAAACACAGGCAGGCCTCGCGGCTGCTTCTGCGACTATGTCGAACCTCGCCGACACAGTTTCAGATCTTGGGCACGCTGACCTGGCGCGCCTTCAGGACAACTCGCTGGCCTTCATTAGTGTTCAACCCGTGCTCGGCAAGAGCGGCGTAGCCACAGTACGTCCCGGTACGGAATACTTCCACGTATCGCTCAGGGTCCTGAACGATCGACTACTGGCGAGTTTGGCCGAACGCTACAGACTGGCCGATCTCAAGATCGCTGTTCGCTCCAGCAATTCCGCCGCTCTCGCGCTGCGAAACTCAATGGGACATCAACTGGGCTATCTGACCTGGACGCCCAACCGGCCTGCACTAACACTGTTGCGGGCAACCGCACCGGCCACCATCGCCATTCTCTGCTTGGTGGCAGCCGCCTTGGTGGGGCTGCTGGGCTGGCTTCGACGTGCTGCATCCCAGCTTGAAGCGAGCAGGGCTGAGACGTCGTTTCTGGCATTTCATGATCCGCTGACAGGGCTGGCAAATCGTGTACTTTTTCAGGCCAATCTGGAAGAAGCCTTGGGTTATCAATATCTGGCTGCGACCAAGGTTGCGTTGATCTCGATCGATATTGATCGCTTCAAGGAGGTCAATGACACTCTTGGGCACGCCGCCGGCGACCAGTTATTGCAGCAGGTCGCCAAGCGATTCGCGCTAGCGCTATCGGAAGGCGCCACCTTGACCCGTTTGGCTGGCGACGAATTTGCCATCGTGCAGCCAGGGATCGTCAGCGATGGCCACGCGCGCTGGCTGTGTCAGAGTATCCTCCAGTCGCTCAAGGAGCCCTTTGCGCTCACCGGCGGGTCCGTACATGTTACCGGCAGCTTCGGTGTGGCCTTGGAGCCTGGCTCTGCCGTCACGTCGCAGGAAATGCTGCGTCGGGCTGACGTTGCGCTTTATGCCGCCAAAGCCGCAGGACGCAATTGCTTTGAGATCTATACGCCCGAGATGGACCGTCTGCGTCGCGAAAAACGCATGCTGGAAGTCGAGTTAAGAGACGCGTTGATTACCGGCGTCGGGCTTTTTCTCGTGTACCAACCCATTTTTGATGCCGCGTCGGGGGAGATAGCCGGTGCCGAAGCCCTTGTGCGCTGGATGCACCCGACGCGCGGCTACCTGTCGCCGGACCATTTCGTCGCTATTGCCGAGGAGACCGGTGTCATCGACCAGCTCGGACTCTGGGTGCTTGACGAGGCGAGCCGGTTTGCCGTTGGTTCTGGCTTGCCCAGGATCGCGGTAAACGTTTCGCCCCTGCAGTTCCTTGATGACCAGTTTGTCGATCGTGTCCTGCACACGATCGCACGGCGTGGCTTGAATGCAGCTGCCCTGGAACTGGAAATCACCGAAGGCCTGCTGCTCAAGAACTCCGAACAAGTGCAGCGAGCGCTCGTTCAACTGCGCGAGGCGGGCGTTCGCATCGCGCTTGATGACTTCGGCACCGGCTACTCGTCGATCAGCTATCTGCGTTCCTACAATGTCGACAAGCTCAAGATCGACCAGTCGTTCACGCGCACCATGGTGCACGACGAGGCGACGCAAACCATCGTGCGCTCGGTGATCCAGATGGCTCATGCCCTGGGGATGAGCGTAACGGCAGAAGGGGTGGAGGAAGACGCGCAGCGCCAGATCCTGCGCGATCTGGGATGCAATGGTCTGCAAGGCTATCTACTGTCGCGTCCGCTGACAGGCGAGGCCTTGATCGAGCTGCTGGCTAATGGGCATCCCGACCGGGCCCCCGCACGCACCCCGACTGCAGTGTCAGTGGCAGTGGGGGACTGAGATGCCTACCCGATGCAAGTGTGTCCTGACGTTGGTCCGCCCGCTATTGTGATGCCTGTTAGCTGCGCCACTGCGGCTGCGGCTCTGCCAGCGACTGCAGGGACTCCATCGGTGCCCCGTCGATGCGGCGCAGCAACAGCTGAGTGAGCTCGATGCCAGCCGCAAAGACATCTTCCCGGATACTATCGACGGCCGGAAACAGCGTCGGCAGGATGCCCGAGGTCTGCTTGTAGATCAGATGCACGTCCCGGCCTAAGTGAACGCCGGCCTCCATCAGACCGCCGACCAGGGCGATTGTGCGCATTTCGCTGTCGCAAATGATGCCGTCTGGCCGCCCGGGCTCCCGTGCCAGATCGATCGCCATGCGGCGCATTTCAGCCGGCGACATGCCCTGAATGCCCGACAGGACGCGGACCTCCAGGCCACAGCGAGCGGTGGCGCGCTGAAAAGCGGTGACGATATTATGGTGGTTGGTCGTACTGTCGTCGCCCACCACCAGCATAAGGTGCCGGCAACCCTTGCTGGCCAAGCGGTCCACGGCCTGAGTGGCGAAAACCTCCGAATGGAAGTCATAGAATGGATGCGCTGTAAAAAACTCGGTACGGCCATGACTGACAAAGGGGAACTCTGCGTCGATCATCATCTGCACCCGCCTGTCGCGCGGCGCTGTGTGCGTAATGATCACGCCATCGGCTGTGCGGTTGTCGAGCACATAGCGAATTGTATCGGCACTTATATTGCGCTCAAACTCAGGAATTACCGTCAGATGATAGCGCGTCCCCTTAATCGCTTGGCCGATGCCCTGGATCATCTGACGGGCGAAGTCGATTGAATCTTCCGCACCATCCAGCACCAGGGCAATCACATTGGTCTTGCCGGTGCGCAGTCGCACCCCGGCACGGTCGGGCACGTAGCCAAGCGACTTGGCAGCTTCGGCAACCTTGTCACGGGTTTCCTGTTTGAGCGTAGTGCCACCGCGCAGCGACAACGAAACGGTCGACAGACTCAGGCCTGTCATCTGAGCGATGGTGCGCAAGGTTACGCGCCCGCCGCCAGGTCGTCCACTTCCGCTCGGTGTCGTTCTGATCGCCATGCGTCCCCTGCCTTCTCTTGGTTTTACACCGTCCTCACCGGAAACCAAATACGGTAAAATTTGCAACGATGCATGACATCGCGTCGCCGATTTGTATCGATTTCGAAACACTAAAGCGTTGTGATAAAACACATAAAAAGCATGAACGACAGGCGTGCTGTCCAAAATGAGAATTTAATTGCAACGTTGCATTCCTTGTGTTTACTTCTGCCGGCGTCCGCCTCAAGGGGATTGGGCGCAATGCCGCCCAACGAGGCGGCGAGAGCAGCAGAGGAGGAGTTGATGCTCAAGAAGGGTTTTCTGACCACCGTAGCGGCATTGTCGCTGGTGGCGGCCGCCGCGATCCCGGCCAAGGCGGAAGTTACGTTCATGTACGCTGACTGGATTTCATCGCTGGTTGAGCCGGGCATCAAGGCCTTCGAGGCCGAGACCGGCGAAACCGTCAAGGCCATCAAGCTCCCGGGTCAGGGTTACGATCAGCGCATTGCGCTTGATCTGGCTGCCGGCACTGCCGCCGACGTCAACCTGATGGACAGCTTCATGGTGTCCGAGTTGGCCTCCTCAGGCTATCTTGAGCCTCTCAACGATCTGGCGTCCGGCTGGGACCAGTACCAGTACTATCTGCCGGGCCTGCTTGAAGTGGCGTCCTACCAGGGCAAGGTCTACGCCTTGCCCACCGACACCGACGTGCGCATGCTGTGGTACGACAAGTCCAACTTCGAAAAGGCCGGCATTGCCCTGCCGTGGGAACCCAAGACCTGGGCTGAAATTCTCGATGCGGCCCAAAAGCTCAAGGATGCTGGCGTGCAGTATCCGTTCCAGCTGCCCGCTGGCACCAAGCAGGCTGAAGCTGCCACCATGCAGGGCGTCTATATGGCGCTGCTGGGCGCAGACGTCCCCGAGGGTGATCGCAACCGTCTGCTCAACCGCGAAACCGGTCAGTGGATCGGCGACAGCCCAGCCCTGCGCCGCACCTTCGATCTCTACCACCAGGTCTATGTCGACAAGCAGCTCAACCCGGCGGACCTGAACTATGCCACCGATATTGGCGCTGCCGTTCGTGCGGCCCTCGCAAATGACCAGCTCGGCATCCTGGCCAGCGGCTCGTGGGAAGATGCCTGCCTGTGGGATTGCAACAATCCGCCCAGCCGCGAGGATCGTGACGCTCAGGTGGGCTGGACGCCCTGGCCCGGTTCGGGCGAGCCTGGCGCCAAGACAACCACCAATATCTCGGGTGGCTGGACCATCGGCGTCAACGCCAAGGCCGCTGACAAGGACATGGCCTTCAAGCTGGTGACCTCAATCTTTGACGAAGGCAACTTCAAGGCCTGGACCTTGGCCAACCACCGCATGGCTGTGCGTACCGACATCTCGGAATCGCCCGAATATACCGCTGACCCCTTCCTGGCCAAGGCAACCGCACTGGCGGCCGAGACCACAGGCCGCGATACCATTCCGGGCTACCAGACGGTCTCCGCGCTGGTCCAGCAGGCCACTGCCGATATCCTCGATGGGGCTTCGGTCGATGACGTCATCCAGGAATATCACGATGCCCTGGTCGACGAATTCGGCGCCGACAAGGTCATGACCTACGAGTAATCGCTCTCCCCAGTGACGCCCGAACTGTCCTCCGGGCGTCGCTCCAGGGGTGCCGCGACCGCAAGGTTGCGACACCCTTTGCTTGATTGGCCGGCGCAGTCTTTGCGCCGACGCCTGGCCATTTGCTCGACTGACCATTGTCGCCAGTGAGGGATCCGCAATGAAGAACCAGTCCAATCCCTGGCTCACCAGCAATCTTTTTGTCCTGGGCCTCGGCATGCTGCCGGCGGCCCTGCTGATCGGCGTTTTGCTGTATTTCACCGCCTGGGCCTTTGCCTTCAGCTTCACCGATCTGGCCCTGGTGGGCCGCAAATCGGTGGAATGGAGCTGGGTGGGCCTGCAGAACTTCGAGCGCCTGTTCACCCGCAAGGGCTTTTTGGACGCGCTGTGGACCACAGTGGTCTTTGTCTTCTTTTCCGCCATCGTCGGCCAGTCCGTGCTCGGCTTTCTCCTTGCAGCGACGCTGCGCGGCACGCAATCAACCCTGCGCAGCGTGGTGGAAGTCTGCATCATGCTGGGCTGGCTGCTGCCCGATATTGTGGCGGCGTTCCTGTGGTCGGCCACCACCAGTCAGACCGGCCTGATAAACGCCCTCATTGTGGTGCCGCTTGGCTTCCCGCCGATCAGCTTCATCAATGACTATGCCCTGCCGGTCGTTATCGTCGCCAATGTGTGGAAGGGCACCGCCTGGTCCTATCTGCTGTTCTCGGCGGCGCTGGATTCAGTATCCCGCGAAGTGGTCGAGGCAGCCAAGGTCGATGGCGCCACGCCACTGCAGCGCATCTGGCTGGTCATGCTGCCCATCATCCGGCCGCACATCGCCACCAACATGCTGTTCATCACCATCTGGACGTTCACCTATTTCCCGCTGATTTTCGCGATGACCGGCGGTGGTCCGGGTCGGCAGACCGAAACCCTGGCTGTCTTCCTCTACAACCAGAGTTTTGCCCGCGGCAACCTGGGTTTCGGCAGCGCCATTTCGGTGGCCATGCTGGCCATTGTGGGGGTTCTGTCCATCTTCTATCTGCGCCTGCTGCGGGAGCCCAAGTAAATGGAAACCAACCCGGCGCATTCGCGCCTGACGGCCATTGCCCTGACCTTTATGGCCATCATCTGGGTCAGCCCCTTTTCCTGGCTGTTCCTGAATGCCTTCAACACCGCCTCCACCGGGCAGCTTGAAATCCCGCGCTCGGTGGGCCTGGATAATTTCGCCATGGCCATCAGCGGCAACGCCGGGCGGCAGTTTCTCAACTCAATGCTGATCGCCGCCGGCACGGCGACGCTGAGCGTGGTGGTGGGCATTGCGGCCGCCTATCCGCTGTCGCGCCTGCGCATCCCAGGCCGCAATGCTTTTTTGTGGACGCTGGTGCTGCTGCGCATGCTGCCATCGGCCGGCGTGCTGGTGCCGCTCTATTTCGCCGCCCAGCGCGGTGGCCTCCTCAACCAGCTCGGCGTCATCATCGCGCTGACCATACTCAATCTCCCCTTCACCCTGCTGCTGCTCAAGAACTTCTTCGACACGGTGCCGATCGAGCTTGAGGAAGCCGCCTATGTGGAGGGTGCGACGCTGTTCCAGATCGTCACCCGCATCGTGCTGCCCATGTCGCGGGCTGGCATTGCCGTGGTCTGGTTCTTCAGCTTCACCGGCGCCTGGAACGAGTTCCTTTTGCCGCTGATCTTTGCCCGCGTGCAGGATGCCTTCCCCATGTCGGTGGGCCTTTATGCCGCCTTCGGCCAACAGGGGGCCATCAACTACGGGTTCCTCACGGCCTATTCCATCATTTACGCAGCGCCGGCGGTCGGCGTTTATTTCTTGCTGCGGCGAAACATGAACACTGGGTTCGCCGGCGTTGGAGTCAAAGGATGACCTATTCCAATCCCCTCTCGTCCAAGCTGGGCCTGCTGGACGACGATCTGAAGATGGAAGGCAAACTGCTCCGGCTGTGTGCCGATCTCGAGCAGAAGATCCTGACCCCCATCGCCGATGCCCCCTTCCAGTGGCATGTGCAGCGCGCCGATGTGACGGCCGAAGCCGCACTCGCCGACGACTGGCGCGCCTGGGAACAGTTTGGCAGCCATTCGGTCTGGGCCAAGAAGCAGGGTCACACCTGGTTCGCCGCCGAGGTCGAGGTGCCCGCTGCCGCAGCCGGCAAGACGCTGGTGCTCAAGTTCACCAGCCAGTGGCAGGACCGTCCGGGTTCCACCGATCCGCAATGCCTGGCCTATCTCGATGGCAAGATCGCCCAGGCGCTCGACGGCAACCACACCGAACTGGTCATCGAACGCAAGGCCAAGCCGGGTAGCAAGCACACCCTTCTGGTCAACGCCTTCACCTTCTTTGATCGCCCGCTGGTGGGCTTCAAGGTCGAGTTCTTCACGCGTAACGAGCGCGCCGAAAAGCTCTACTACGACCTGATGACGCCGCTCGAAGTGGCTGTGCGGCTGCAGCAACAGGATTCGCGCCGCCATGCCATCCTGGCCATCGTCGAGCGGGCACTGCGCGCGCTCGATCGCCGCGACGGCAATGTCGAGGGACTTGAGGCCTCGCTGGGCGCTGCCGAGAAGATCGCCGCCGAAGTCTACGCCCTGGTTGATACCGAAACCCAGCCGCAGATCACTGCGGTCGGCTCCACCCATCTCGACGTGGGCTGGCTCTGGCGCGTCATGCACACCCGCGACAAGACCGGTCGGTCCTTCGCCACGGTGCTCAACCTGATGGAAGAGTACCCCGAATTTGTCTTCATGTATAACCAGTCGGTGCTGTTCGACTTCATCAAGAAGGACTATCCCGAGCTCTGGACGCGGCTGCTCAAGCGCGTCAAATCCGGCCAGTTCGAGATCGAAGGCGCCATGTGGGTGGAGCCCGACGTCAATATCGTCTCCGGCGAATCCCTGGTCCGGCAGATCATGCGCGGCCGCCGCTTCCACCTGGAAAACTTCGGCGTGGACCCCAAGACCGTCTGGCTGCCCGATACCTTTGGCTATTCCGCCAACCTGCCCCAGGTGATGGACAAGTCCGGGCTGAAATATTTCGTCACCAGCAAGCTGAGCTGGAACGACACCGACCGCTTCCCCTATGACAGTTTCCATTGGCGCGGCATCGACGGCACCGTCACCAAGGCGCAGCTGATCACCGCCCAGCGCTTTGAGAGCGAGCAGATCTTTACCACCTATAATGGTGATCTGTCGGTGTCCGAGACCATGGGCGCCTGGAAGCGCTACGAGCCCAAGGCCGCCCATGACGAGGTGGTGATGAGCTATGGCTATGGTGACGGCGGTGGCGGCCCCACCCGCGGCATGATCGAGCGTGGCATTCGCCTTGAGCGCGGCATTCCCGGCGCGCCCCGCGTCAAGCTTGAAGGCATAGTGCCCTTCCTCGAACGCCTCGGCGCCCATATGGACGCCCCCGATTCACGCTTCCCAACCTGGAATGGCGAACTCTACCTGCAGTATCACCGCGGCACGCTGACCTCGGTGGCCAAGAACAAAGCCAACAACCGCAATGCCGAGCGCAAGCTGCGCGAGCTGGAATTCCTGGGCATGATGGCCCTGGCCCAAACTGGCGTCGCGTATCCGGTTGATATGCTCGCCCAGTTCTGGGAGCTGGTGCTGATCAATCAGTTCCACGACATCCTGCCGGGCACCTCGATCCCCGAGGTCTATGCCGATAGCGACGCCGAATACGACCAGATCTTCTCGACCCTGAGCTCGCACAATGGCCCCTGGCACAATGCGGC
>JAHJOS010000539.1 GCA_018820005.1 Alphaproteobacteria bacterium
CATTGGTCAGCGCCATTGTGGGCTTGCCCGATGGCAGATTGACCACGCCCATGTCGCGCCAGTAAACGCCCCAGGAAATCCCGGTGCCCAGCGCCTTGGAGCAGGCCTCCTTGGCGGCAAACCGCTTGGCGTAGGATGCAGCCCGCTGCGCCCGGCGGTCGGACTTGGTGCGCTCGATCTGGGTAAAGCAGCGCTGGGTAAACCGCTCGCCATATGTATCGATGGTTTTGGCGACGCGATCGATCTGGATCAGATCGGAGCCCAGGCCGATAATCACTTCACACCCTGAATGCCGCGGCTGCCGGGCTTGATGGCCGGCAACGCGGCCAGTTCGGGCGGCAGTTGGTCGGCGGAATAGGCCGGCACCTTGAATTGGATCAGGCTGACCAGCGGCACGCCGACGTCGGCCTCGCCGCCCGAGCGATCGATCAGGCAGGCGGCGGCCACCACATTGGCGCCGATGGCGCGCAGCGCCTCGACGCACTCGCGAATGGAGAGCCCCGTCGAGACAATGTCCTCGACCACGATCACCTTGTCGTCGGGGCCGATTTCAAAGCCGCGGCGCAGCTCGAACTTGCCCTCGACGCGTTCGGTGTAAAGCGCCGGCAGGCCAAGATGCCTGGCGGTCTCGTAGCCGGGGATGATGCCGCCGATGGCAGGCGAAACCACCTTGGTCACATCACCAAAGCCGTCGGCATGGATCTTTTCGGCCAGTGCCCGGCACAGCTTTTCAGTCTGGGCCGGATATTGGAAAACCTTGGCCTTCTGCAGGAACACCGGCGAACGCAGGCCCGATGACAGAATGAAGTGCCCCTCCAGCATGGCGCCGCAAGCGCGGAAAATGTCCAGGACCTCATCTTTGTTCATCGCTAAACCTCTTGTCGATCTTGCCGTCCCATTCGAGCGTGGAAATCATCGAAGCCTCGCGAATGCCGGCGCGCTGCACGGCGCTCAGGCCGGGGCTGCGCTTGAGCGTTGCCAGAACATCGGTCAGTTGCGCAAGGTCGCGCACCTCGATTTCAAAGATCATCTGGTGAAAGTCGGGCGAAATCATCCGCATCACCAGATTGTTGATATTGGCGTCGCAGGCCGCGATGGCCGATGAAATCTGCGCCAGCGAGCCGGGTTTGTTTACCGATTCCATTGAGATCACGGTCGGATAAAGCCGGTCTTCCCGGCCCACGAGATTCCAGCGGACGTCCACCCAGGCCACGTCGCTGTCGTGCATGTCGATCAGCGCATCGGAGTGGATGGGGAAAATCTGCATCGGATTGTCGGGCTGCAGAATGCCCACCAGCCGATCCCCCGGGACTACGCCCTCCCCCGACACAGAGACCGGCATATGGAAATCGAGCTGCGCCAGTGCCATCTTGGCGCGCGGACCCGAGCGCTGCCCGCCGGGCACGCGGAAGCGATAGAGATCGGTCGAACGCAGCGCGAACCAGCCATCGGCGGTGTCGGCCACCGGCAGGTCGAGCTTGCGCCGCCGCTTGTTGATGCCCTTGATGCGGGCCAGTTCGACCGATAGCGCCTCGGCGCCCACCTTGCCTTCGCCAACAGCGACCAGCAGGTCGCGCCGGTTGGCCATGCCAAGCGCTTCGGCCAGCGCCGCCGCTTCGCTGTCGTCCAGCATCACGCCTTCGCGCTCGAGCATCATGTTGAGCACATGTTCGCCCAGCGCCAGCGTCCGCTGCGCGGCGGCGTTACGCACGGCACGGCGAATGGCGGCGCGCGCCTTGCCCGTGGCGGCAATGCCCAGCCAGTTCATGGGCGGCATGTGGTTCTGATCGCGAATAATCTCGACTTCGTCGCCACTGCGCAATTGCGTCACCAGCGGCAGGATGGCGCCATTGATCTTGGCCCCCACGGTGGTGTCGCCGATGTCAGTATGCAGCGCATAGGCAAAATCGATCGGGGTCGCGCCGCGGGGCAGCGCAATCAGCCGGCCGCGCGGCGTGAAGCAGAACACCTGGTCCTGGAACAGTTCGAGCTTGGTGTATTCCAGGAAATCCTCGGTCGAGGAATTGCCGGTGGTCAGGTGCGCAATGGTCGAGCGCAGCGAGCCATAGGCCTGGGATTCGTTTTCGATGCGGCTGAGGTCGGCCGAGGCACCATCCTTGTAGAGGGCATGGGCGGCGATACCGAATTCGGCGATCCGGTCCATCTCCTCGGTGCGGATCTGCAGCTCGGCGCGCTGCCGGCCCGGCCCAACGATGGTGGTGTGGATGGACTGATAGTCATTGTGCTTGGGGACCGAGATATAGTCCTTGAACCGGCCGGGCACGACCTTCCACTTGGTGTGGACCACGCCCAGCGTATGGTAGCACTCCTCAATCGAACCGACGATGACGCGGAAGCCGATCATGTCGGAGAGCTGTTCGAGCGCAATGGATTTGCGTTCGATCTTGTTGAAGATCGAGAACGGCGATTTCACCCGCGCCTTGACCCGCGCGGTGATGCCCTCGGCCTCAAGGCGCTCGCTCAGCTCGGTCGAAATGCTGGCGATGGTTTCGCTATAGGCGCTCTGCATCTCATCGAGACGCGTCACGATGGCCTGATAATGCTCGGGCTGCAGGATCTTGAAGGAGATATCCTCAAGTTCGCTGCGCATGTCCTGCATGCCCATGCGCCCGGCGAGCGGGGCATAGATATCCATGGTTTCCTGGGCAATACGGGTGCGCTTTTCGGGCGGCATGTATTGCAGGGTGCGCATATTGTGCAGGCGGTCGGCCAGCTTGACCAGCAGCACCCGCACGTCCTGGCTGATGGCCAGCAGCAGCTTGCGCAGATTCTCGGCCTGAGCCTCTTCGCGCGACACCAGGTTGAGCCGCTCGATCTTGGTCAGGCCATCGACAATGGCGCCGATCTCGGCGCCGAACAACTGGTCGATTTCCGCCCGCGTCGCGTCAGTGTCCTCGATGGTGTCGTGCAGCAGCCCGACAACGATGGAGGCATCATCGAGCTTGAGCTCGGTCAGGATAGCGGCCACTTCGAGCGGATGGTTGAAATAGGGGTCGCCCGAGGCACGCTTTTGCGAGCCATGCTTCTGCATGGCGTAAACATAGGCCTTGTTCAACAACTGCTCGTCGACGTTCGGGTTGTAAGCCTGAACGCGTTCGACCAGCTCATACTGACGCATCATGGAAAAGTGTCGCCGCTCGCTCTAAGTTTTCAACTTAGCGCATTGAAAGAAAATGGGAAGGCGGGAAGTGAGATCGGTGTGTGGCGGGATCTCAATTGGGTCGTGGCGCCCGTCACCCCCTCCCAGTCTCCCCCATCAATGGGTGAAGTGCCGCGCTGAGGGTTGAACTGGATCGAGTTCAACGAGTGGAGAGAAACCTCCCCATTGATGGGGGAGGTAGGAGGGGGTGCCTTCAACCAGTCTCGATGCAAACAAAACACCCCCGGCCAGGGCCGAGGGTGCTGAATGTCTTGGACTGCTTGCGCGAGTCTCAGTCGTCGCGGCGTTCCGGCGGCGCCAGGCTCTCGATGCCGCGCAGCAGTTCTTCTTCGCTCATGGTGTCGAAGCTGTCGGCATCGTCGCTGCCCGATCCTTCGATCATTGGGGCAGCATGGCTCTCTGGCTCGTCGACTTCGACATATTTCTGCAGCGAGTGGATCAGGTCTTCGCGCAGATCATCCGGAGAAATGGCGCCATCGCCAATTTCACGCAGCGCCACGACGGGGTTCTTGTCGTTGTCGCGCGAGACGGTGATCTGGGCGCCGGACGAGATCATGCGCGCACGATGCGCCGCCATGAGCACGAGATCGAAACGGTTCTCGATCTTTTCAATGCAGTCTTCAACGGTGACGCGGGCCACGGACGTCTCCAAAATTTATGGAATGAGCGCTCCCCATACACGAGCATGGCGCAGGGCACAAGGATGGTATGGCAAACAAGGCGTCAAACGGGACCTTAACTTGCAAGATCGGCAAAAACATGCCATCACGATGGAAATTTATTGATCCTCTGTGGAATTTAATTAAGTCCAAGGGCGCATCCGTAAAGCCGCCGACGGACAGCTTTCGAGAGTTTGACAATGACCATTGATCCTCGTGAAAAGATTGCCCTGTTTATCGATGGCGCCAATCTTTATGCCGCGTCCAAGGCAATCGGCGTAGACATCGATTACCGACGTTTGCTGGCAGAGTTCAAATCCCAGGCCTATCTGCTGCGCGCGAACTACTACACGGCACTGGTGGAAGATCAGGAATATTCCTCGATCCGCCCGCTGATCGACTGGCTGGACTACAATGGCTTTACGGTCGTGACCAAGCCGGCCAAGGAGTTCAC
>JAHJOS010000540.1 GCA_018820005.1 Alphaproteobacteria bacterium
CGACGCGATTGTTAGCTCTGGTTTCCGGCAGGAGGCCGCCGTTAGTCCCCAGTCTCATTTTCCGGAACGCAACTTCTGCAAGCTCCGCTCACGCTCCGGCCAAGTGCTCTTAATGTAGTCGAGGACAGCCATTATCTGGCGGTCATCTAGAACCTGTCCAAACGCGGGCATGTCAGTTTCGTAACCAGGAGCAATTGATGCAAGCCCATCGCGGATGATCCTCAATAGTTGGCCATCGGAATGGTGCCAGGTGTGTCCCGTGGCATCATGTGGAGGAGCAGGCAGCCTCCCATCAGGCAAGCGCTCCATCCAGTTGGGCTGCCCTTCGAGCTTTTCGCCGTGGCAGCTTGCGCAGCGGACGTCATATATTGACTTGCCCTCATCGAAATCCTGAGCAACCGCCGAGTTGCTCCAGAGTGCGAAAAGTCCCGCTGCAAGGATCACGGGGGCGCTCACTCCAGCACACTCCAGCTTGCTCCCCTATCTTTGCTAATGAGAACCCGACTGCTCTGTGTAACAGCGGCCAGAAGGTCGCTATCGCCTGCGACCGCTAGATGTAGCAGATAATCGTCTCCAAACGCATTGGAGGCCAGCGTCCACGTATCTTCGGTCAGGGCGCGGTGAACCAACCCCCGGCCGACAAAGTAGGCGAAGACACTATCGCCGGAGACCTTCACCATACTTGCCGGAACATCGAGGTCGCCTGGAAACTCGCTCCAGGTCAGCCCTTTGTCGGCACTCAACATCATTCCCTCGGTTGTGGCAGCAAGCAGCGCCGACCCGGTGGCGGCAAGATCAAATGTGTTGGCGGGAGCAGAGCCAGTCCAGGCCCATGAGCGTCCGTCGTCGGAGCTTACTTGCACGCCTCCCTGGTAAAGACCGTAGGCCGTTGACGGCGTGGTCTCCGAAATGGCAATCGCGTGGAAATCGACAGGTCCGTCAGCCCCCTCGGAAACGGGCACCCAGGTCTTTCCTCCGTTATGAGACGATATGATCCCCATGTTGCCACCTGTTTCAGGATGGCCGCTCACGAGAATTGCGCCAGTATCAGGGCGCACCGCGAACCCCATGTAGTCATTCCTGTCTTCTGAAGTCAGACGAGCAAGGCGCTCATCCAATTGAACGCGATAAAGTCCCGAGTGCGTGGCCAAGAATACTGCTTGTGCGTCTGAGCGATCAAATTCGATGCCATGGATATGACTGAGGTTCGCTACCGCAGTGACGATCTCGGGCGCAGCGCTCACAGGGAGCGACATCGCCACCGAGATTGAGGCAGCCAAGCCCGCCAGCTTCAGGCGGATTCGGGTCGACTTGAGCATAGTCATGGAGCGTCCTCCGGTTGGTTGTTGAGCCTCGCAGACGATTGAGACCTCGCGTAGCGCAATACGATCACGGCTACAGTCGGCCAAAGCATAGTGTTGATCAGGTCCTTCAAAGAATCGCCGACCTCAAAAGCAAATGCACCGTGGTTCCAGTGAGAAATGTCTATGAGCTCATTGGCAAGTTCAAATGCGAACACGACCAGCCACGGAAGCAGCAGTGAACGGCGGAAAACCATGGCGGCAACGACAAAGACGGCGAGGCCGACGTGGATATGGAGCGCATCCTTGGAAAGGCCGAGCATTTCGGCCAACCCTGTCTTGATAGCGTTGTACATCGCTTGCCTTTCAATACTGGAGGAAGCTGGCGGGGGAGGCAGTCTCCCCCGCCGTGGCCAAGGGTCTACTCGGCTTTTTCGAGCGTGACGACCGTCAGCTTTCCCTTCACTCGGTCCGCCTCGAAGGTCACCTTGTCGCCCACGGCGACTGAGGTCAGCATCGCGGCATCGGCGACGGTAAATACCATCGTCATGGCGTCCATTTCGAGATTGGTGATCGCCTCGTGCTTGAGGGTAATCTTGCCCTGCGCGACGTTGATCTTTTTGACTTCACCTGAGATCGGGACCGTTTCCGCGTAGACAGGTGCGATGGATGCAAAGCCAATCGCCAAGGCGAGAATGAGCTTTTTCAAATTGTGTCTCCTTACTTGACGATAATTGTGCCGAACATGCCGCCTTCGCGATGCCCGGGAATCAGGCACGAGAAGTCGAACTCGCCGGCGTTTGAGAATTTCCAGATGATCTCGCCCTGGGCATTGGGCGTCAGGCGGATGGCGTTGGGGTCGTCATGCTCCATGTCAGGATGCATTGCCATTTGCCGACCATGCTCGAGGTTTTCGTCAACAGTTCCGACGACCATCTCGTGGTCGATCTCGCCAATATTGGTGATGACGAAGCGGATCTGCTCATCCTTGCGCACGAGAAGCTTGCTCGGGTTAAAGGCCATGCCGTCATCGGTCTCGCGCATCTCGATGCGGATGGTGCGGGCAGCGTGACCGGGCGACCCGGGCTCGCCATAGGCGCGCATGTCATCGCCGTGGCCCGCGCCGGCGAGGGCCGCGGTAGCAGTTATGGTCGCGAGAAGCAGTGCTGCGATTGTTGTCTTCAATGTGGTTACCTCTGGTTGGTCAGTGATCGGAGTGAGAAGCATCGGCGGACGGCCTGACGACCTTGACTTCGACGTTCGGCTGGGAAGTCATCTGCTCTGGCGCCCGCGCAACATCGTCGGGTTCCGTCCATTCGTAGGACACGGTTCCCGGCGGATGCTCGTAGTCACCGGGATCCGTGTAGTCGTCCGCGGCGAGGCCCTCACGGACCTTCACAACAGAAAACATGCCGCCCATTTCCACGGCGCCGAACTGGGCCCAGCCTGTCATCATGGGAAGCGTGTTGTCGGGGAGCGGCATCTCCATTTCGCCCATCTCGGCCATGCCGGTAGAGCCCATGCTCATGTAGTCCGGCACGTGTTTGCGCAGCTCTGATGTCAGTGAGCCGCGATCGGCGCCGATCCAGGTTGCAACGTCGTGCCCCATGGCATTCATGGTGTGGTGCGACTTGTGACAATGGATCGCCCAGTCGCCCGGCGCTTCGGCGACGAAGTCGAAGGCCCGCATCTGACCGACGGCACAGTCCACCGTCACCTCGGGCCACGCCGCCTCTTCCGGAACCCAACCCCCATCGGTGCACGACACCTTGAAGTCGTAGCCATGCATGTGAATGGGGTGGTTGGTCATGGTGAGATTGCCGAAGCGAATCCGCACCTTGTCACCAAGTCCGCACACAAACGGGTCGATGCCGGGGAAAGCCCGGCTGTTCCACGTCCAAAGATTGAAGTCGGTCATCGTTGCCACTTTGGGGACATAGGCACCTGGCTCGATGTCGTAGGCATTGAGCAGGAAGACGAAATCTCGGTCGACACGGCG
>JAHJOS010000541.1 GCA_018820005.1 Alphaproteobacteria bacterium
AGGTCGAGCCGCACCGGACGATCCTCGCGCGGACCGATCCCGTCTTCCCAGTTATAGGCAGAAACGAAATTGCCGCCCGGATAGCGCACGACAGGGATGTTGATATCCTTGACCAGCTTGGCGACGTCGCCGCGCATGCCGTCTTTGTCTGCGGTCGGGTGATCGGGCTCGTAAATGCCTTCATAGACAGCGCGGCCAAGGTGTTCCAGAAACGCCCCATACACGCGGTCGTCGATCTTGCTGACCGTAAAATCCTTATGCGCGACAACCTTTGCCTTCACGCTCGCCTCCCACTATTCCCGTTTTTATGATTTGTATCACTTCCCCCGTTGTAAACGAGGGTGGGAGTCGGGCGCAAGTGGGCGCGACAAGTTTATTGCCTAGCTTTCCGTTTGCAGTCGCATGATGATTTCCTGGTCGTAATTACCGAACCCACGACCGAAAATATTGATGCCGCCCGGGTGTTTAGCGTTCTCCTTGACGGCAATGCGCAAACGGATCGAATGGTGATTTGCCAGATCCAGATCCACCAGCGAGACCGGCGAAATCTTGAGGCCGTCCACATAGGTTCCGTCTGTGGTCACCCGCCAACTCTTGAGCTTGCCGTATTGGCTGCCCTTGAGCTTCCACCAGTCCGGCGTATAAACGCCGCGCTTGTCGCCGAAATCGCCCGGGCTCATCCAGGTGCCGATTTCCGTGCCGTTCACCGACAGGGTGATGTCGCTGGGCCAGTCCGCCGAGGTCCCCGGCACTTCCGAACTCAGTTCCATGGAGAACTCCATGGCCTCGATCACTGTCTGGCTTAGCTTGGCATTGTTGGGAAACTGGTATTCGAGGTAGCCACGGGTAAACCAGATCAGGCCTGCCTTCATGCGGTCAGGATCCAGAAAGGTGTCCGGCACATCCAGCAGCCCGATGATGCCGTCAACCGAGCACAGCCCGCACGGCGCCGATACATCGCAACTGGTGTAAAGCCCCAGCGGCATGGCAACTTCTATGGTGTTAGATGCCTGCTGCCTGATGTCCTCCTTGAACATCACCATCACTTCGTCAAACATCGAGTGGCAGATCTTCTGGTTACCCTTGCGCGCCTTTTGCGTCTCGGTGCGGATAAGTCCGGCACTCTCCAGAATTTGGATGTTTGTCGATACTGTCGACTGGGGCAGGGCGAGTTTTTCGGCAATATCATTGCCGTTCATCGCGCCCTCCATGTGCAGCAGCTTGAGGATTTTGACCCGGATCGGCGAAGCGAGGCCCTTGAGAACCTCCATGTTTTCCTCAGGGTCGACGACAAGGAAGTTGCGGCTCATGTCGACACTTTCGGTCCATCACATTGTGACGATCATATCTATCACGATTGCTGATGCAATCATTATTGCCAATCTGCTGGCCGCGTGGCGTGCTGATCTCAACCTGTGTCCGCCGCGCCAGCAGGCTTTCCCCCCGTGTCGTGCAAAACACCCATACACACGCTTGCAATCTGTTTGCGCATTGTCTATGCAAGCCCCGCGTCACGGCAAACACCGCCAGACGCCAGCGGGTTCGCCCCTGCTGGGGAATAGTTCAACGGTAGAACAGCGGACTCTGACTCCGTCAATCTTGGTTCGAATCCAGGTTCCCCAGCCACACTCTCAGCAAAACTCCAGGTTTTCTGCAGGTTTTAGCCAGCTCTAGCCGGCCAGATCGTGGGATTTCTCGCCTGTTTGGCCACCAGATTGGCCGCCGGGCCTGTCTGCATGGCTGCGGAGCACGTGCGAATCTTGAAGCATGCTTTCCGCACCTGTTGCGCAGCAAGTCCGGTCACGCCCGACAATGTCATGGCGACCGATAGCTTCCTGCGCCTCAACGGCGCACCTCCACTTCCGCCACAAAATTACGGCGCCGCTACCGCCCCATTCTTGCCGTTGCTCGGGTCCTGTTGAATGACTTAAATGGAGCCGAAAGTGGACTGTCTGCTCTCGCGCAACATCGAAAATGAGCGGACTCGGCTAGACCAGTTCACAGACCGGCTTAAGAAGGGCGCCAGTTGGCCGCCAAAGCGCCGAGCAAGAACTTTTGCATACGAATGCAAAAGCTGTTGCATTCGTATGCAAGTCGACTTACCAATTGTGACGTGCGGAAGACAATAGGGCGTGCAGGGTCGCGTATTTGGCGCGAGTGTGCATGCCGCGGGAGCGTAAAACGTCAAACAGGGGATGGTCGGCGCACTGCCCGAGGGAGCGCTGTTCACCGTCAGGAGAACGAAATGAAGTTTTTGTTGAAGACCACAGTCTCGCTTGGGGTGCTCTGCCTCACCGCAGGCGCTGCATTTGCCGACTGCGGCATCGAGGGCACCGGTTCGGTCCGTATCCTCGGCAATGATTTCGAAGCACTGCGCCTGGTCAACACCACGGCTGAAGAATGCGCGTCCGGCACCGTCACGGTGACCGCCAATGCCACGGCCGAGCACAAGAACCTGCAGGTTCCCGCCCTTTCGATCAACCCGGCCGAATATACCGTTGCCGAGGTTGCCAATAATTCCATCGTGCCCCTGCTGAACCAGGATCTGATCCGTCCACTCGACGATCTAGTCGCCAAGTACGGCGCCTCGCTGCAGCCCAACCAGTTGATCAAGATCGACGGCAAGGTCATGGCTGTCGCCTTTATGGGCAATGCGCAGCACCTGTTTTATCGCAAGGATATTCTGGACAAGGCAGGCGTTGCGGCGCCGACCTCTTACGAGGACATGCTTGCCGCCGCTGCCAAGATCAAGGACGCTGGCCTGATGGAGTATCCGGTTGCTGCGTCGGTCAAGCCCGGTTGGGATCTGGCGGCCGAATTCGTCAATGATTACCTCGGCACTGGCGCCGATTTCTTCGCGCCTGGCTCTGCCGAGCTGTCCATCGACAATGAGCATGGCCTCAAGGTTCTCGAAACCATGCGCGCCATGAGCAAGTTCATGGATCCTGATTATCTGACTTTTGATGCCAACAGCATCAAGGCCGAATATGAAGCCGGCAAGACGGCGATGATGGTCGAGTGGGGCTCGCTGGCGGGCGCTACCATCGACGACGAAGGCGCGGCAGAAGGCGTCGTGGCGAACACCGTACTCGCCGCAGCGCCAACCATTGGCGGCGGCACCATTCCCGCAGCTGCCCTGTGGTGGGACGGCTTTGCTATCGCCAAGAACATCTCCGATGAGGATGCGGCGGCGTCATTCCAGGCCATGGTGCATGCCATCAGCCCCGAAATGGTCGCTGCAAATCCTGCTGTAGCCACCTGGCTGGTGGCGGGCTACGAACCTGGTCCGGCAGCGGTTGGTGTGATCGCCACTGCCAATGGCGGTGCGCGCGCTTACCCGATGCAGCCGTATATGGGGCTGCTGCATACCGCGCTTTCAACGGAACTGGCCGAGTTTATGGCTGGATCGGAAGACGCTGAGCAGGCTCTGGCCGACGTCAAGGCTGCTTACGATACTGCCGCCAAGGAAGGCGGCTACCTCTAGGTTCTAACCTCTCCGGAGGTAACCGAACGACGATGAGGGGCTCGCTCGTGCCAAACGGGTGGGCCCCGCAATCTCCCAACCTCTTGCATGGCAGAGGTAATAGCGGCGCCGCGCCGCAATAGTCCAGCTGGTTCGCGACAGGGAAGCTTTGCATGCCGCACAAGACATTCTTTGCCTTCATCCTGCCCTCGCTGATTGCGATGATCCTGTTCATCGCGCTGCCCATTGTTTCGGTGGTGGTGCAGAGCCTTTATGTCGAACATCCGCGCGTGCTGGTGGAAGTGCAGAATTGCCAGCCTTTCGGCGGCTGCACCACCGAAGTGCGGGTCGATACGGCTGCCATGGCCGAACTGAAGGCAAGCGCGCCGATGGGCCAGTTCAACGGGCTGGGCACCTATTTCAACCGGGGGCACCTGGCGTTCAGCGAAGTCGGCGCAATCCTCGCCACCAACAGTGGTATCGGCGACATCATTTCGCGGATCTACAATCTGCCCTTCTACAAGGCGCTCGCCTTTACCCTGGTGTTCTGTTTCGTGGTGACGCCGCTGGCCATGACGCTGGGATTTGCCATCGCACTGGCTGTAAACGCACTGCCCAAGATGACCAAAGGCCCGGTGATCTTCTTTTCGCTGCTGCCCATGATCATTACGCCGCTGGTGGGCTCACTGATCCTGTACTGGATGATCCAGCCCAATGGCATCATCGGTGCCAGCCTGCAGCATCTGTTCAATGATCCGACATTGTCGCTGCGCCAGTCACCGGCACTGACCTGGGCATCGCTGCTTTTTTACGGCGTGTGGACCAATGCCCCGTTCAGCTTTGTGGTATTTTACGCAGGGTTGCAGACGGTGCCTGGCGACACGCTGGAGTCGGCAATGATTGATGGCGCCAGTCGCTGGGAACGCGTGCGCTACGTCATCATTCCCCATCTGATGCCGCTGGCAACTTTCGTAGCGCTGGTGCAACTGATGGACAATTTCCGGGTTTTTGAACCCATCGTCGGCTTCTCCGCTGAAGCCAACGCCACATCGCTGAGCTGGATGATCTTCAACGATCTTTCCGGCGACTCCCAGCTGTTCGGCTCGGCCGGTGCCACCTCGGTGCTGACCATTGTCGGCGTCATCATCCTGCTGACCCCGGTCCTGATCCGGACCTGGCGCGACTTCAACCACAAGGTAGTGTGATCCATGTCTGAAGCCACGCTAACGCAAAAACGCCCGCTGCCGCTCAATCTGTTGGTTACGGTCTTCATTGTCCTGTGGGTCGTGCTGGCCGCGTTTCCCTTTATCTGGACCGTCTGGGGGTCGTTCAAGGTCGAGCCAGACTTCTTCTCGCGCGAAAGCTGGTGGAACGCCATTCTCGGCACCTATACCGAGCGCCAGACAGGCAGCCGGTTTACCGGCGACGGCTATTACGGAGCCTGGGTGGTCCGCGAATTCTGGCGCGCTGCAGGCAATACCGCCATCGTTACCGTGAGCGTCACGGTGATCTCGCTCACCCTTGGCACGCTGGGCGGCTATGCGCTTGCCCGCTCTGGCCAGCGCTATGCCTTCTGGATACTGATCGCCGCGCTTGTGTTTCGCGCGATGCCCCATATCACGCTGGTGTCGGGCTATCTCCTGCCGTTCTTCCAGCTCAATATCTGGGGTGTGCTGCCCACGTCCATCATCGTCTTGGTGGCGATCAACCAGCCCTTCACGCTGTGGATGCTGCACTCGTTCTTTCTGTCGATCCCCAAGGATCTCGATGAAAGCGCCATGGTGGACGGCTGCACCCGTTTTCAGGCCTTCCGTATGGTCATCATCCCGGTGATGTGGCCCGGGGTCGTGACGACAGGCCTGTTCAGCTTTCTGTTGGCCTATAATGACTTTGCGACCACCTCCATGCTGCTGAGCGCCGACAATCAGACCATGGTGCCGAAGATTTCGAGCTTTCTGGGCTCGGTGCAGGAGCAGGGCAATGTCATGTTTGCGGTGGCGGCCGTGGTTTCAGCGACCGTGCCACTGTTTATTCTCGTCCTCTTTTTCCAACGCCAGATCGTCAGCGGGCTCACCGCCGGCGCAGTGAAAGGCTGACCCTGCCA
>JAHJOS010000542.1 GCA_018820005.1 Alphaproteobacteria bacterium
CCTGACCGGCGCCCTGGGCTACCGCATCCCGCAGGTGATCCGCGCTGTGGTGGCCGATCACTCTCCCTTCCCCGCCCTCATCGACATCGGCTGCGGCACCGGCCTCGTCGGTGCAGCCCTCGCCGACCGGGTCGCCGCCATGGATGGCATCGACATCGCCCCCCGCATGACGCGCAAGGCGCTCGAGCGCGGGATTTACCGTCACCTGCGCACCGGCGACGCCGCAGCGATCCTGAGGTCAGACCCAGCCCTCTCCGGCCCCTATGATCTGGCCGTCGCCGCCGATGTCTTTGTCTATCTCGGGGCGCTCGAATCCATCTTTGCCGCCGTCGGCGATGTGCTCACGCCCGACGGCCTCTTTGTCTTTTCCGCCGAGACGGCAGAGGGCACTGCGCCTGTGCTGCGCTCCAGTGGCCGCTTCGGCCATCCATACGACTATGTCAGTCATCTGGCGGACCGTTTCGGCTTCGTCATTGCGGCCCAGCACTCTCATCCCATTCGCAACGAGCGGGATAATCCCATCCCCGGCGTGCTTTACCTGCTCGAACGGCGCTGATCAGCCTTGTTGGCTCCCGCCGAAAGGACCATGATCTCCATGCGGTCGCCGGACCGGGCAAGGAGGCTTTCATCATGGTCTATGTCTTCGCATTGTTGATTGGCGTCGTCGCCGGCCTGCGGGCCATGACGCCGCTCGCCGCCATTTCCTGGGCTGCCTATCTGGGCTGGCTCGACTTCTCGGGCACCCAGATGGCCTTTGTCGGCCACATCGTCACCGTCATAATATTGACGCTGTTGGCTATCGGCGAGCTGGTGAGCGACCAATTGCCCAATACGCCCAGCCGCAAAGTGCCAGTGCAGTTCGGCACCCGCATTGTCGTCGGCGCCATCGCCGGGGCATTGCTCCCCGGCAATATCGTCATTGGCCTGATCCTTGGCGCCATCGGCGCGGTGATCGGCACGCTGGTCGGTGCGAACCTGCGCGCCAGGCTTGCGACGGCCTTGGGGCGCGATCTCCCGGCCGCACTGCTCGAAGATTTCCTCGCCGTGCTCGGCGCTTTGATCATCGTCTATCTGGTTTGACGGAACACATCGTGACAGTGCTGCACGCAACAGCGCTTTTTGGGGCCCTGGTTTGATCTACGTTGCCGAAACTTTCCGCATTCGCCCCGGCACCATCGAGGCTTTCGTTGCCGCCGCCTATGCCCTGATCGACACCACAAGGCGCGAATCGGGCTGTCGGCTGTACGATCTGCACGCCAGCGTCACTGACCCTGATCGCCTTGTCGCATTGGAACAATGGGACAGCCGCCCCAGTTTCGACCAGCACCGGCAAGGGGCTGCTGTACAGGGATTTTCGGCCGCTGTGGCGCCTTATGTCCTGTCGTCGCGCATCGAGGTTATCGACGGGACCAAAGTGGACATTGTGTGATCACCTTGGTCTGCTAGCTTGCCTCCTGTCCACGCCAAGGGAGCCCATAATGTTTGCAAAAATTGTCATCACCGCCGCCGCCCTGCTGGTCGCCTTCCCGGCCATGGCTGTGGACACAGCGGTCACCGTCACGCTCACAACGCCGTCGGGCGCATTTGAGCAGCAGGTCACCCAATATGACTGCGGCACCGAGTCCCCGCTCGCGGTGACCTATGTCAACGCAGCCCCCAATTTTCTGGCCATTCTCGCCGCCCCCGAAGAGGCCGCGCCGCTGGTCTTTGCCTCCGTCCAGTCCGGCTCCGGCGCCCGCTATGCCGCCGGCAAGTGGATCTGGTGGACCAAGAGCGCCGACGCCAACCTGTTTGATGCCAGCCTTGGCGACAATGCCGAACCCGTGCTTACCTGCACCGAGATCAACAACACCCCGTAGGCCGATGGATCCGCACAGCCCCGTTGAACTTTTCCCCCATGTCCGCATCGTCATGGGCACCGTCATCGGTCTGGCGATCACGCGCCTGTTGATGACCGTCGCGGGACTGATCCAGCACCCGGGCCGTTCCCGGCCATCGCTGATTCACCTGCTCTGGGTCTTCTCGATCCTGCTCGAACTGATTCTGTTCTGGTGGTGGGAATTCGCGCTCTACAAGCTCGACCACTGGACCTTTGGCATCATCCTGTTCCTGATTGCCTATGCAGTGACCCTGTTCCTGCTGGCCGCCCTGCTGTCAGCCGACAACATCGCCGAATATGACGGCTACGAGGATTTTTTCATCAAGCGCCGACGCTGGTTCTTCGGCCTGTTCGCGGCAACCTTCCTGTTCGATGCCGTCGACACGCTCGTCAAGGGGGCAAACTATTGGGATCGCTTCGGGGCCGCATACGCCATCCAGATCCCGTTCGGCCTGCTGCTTTGCGGAGTTGCCGTTGCCTCCAGCAACCGCCGCGTCCACCTGGCATTGGTGCTGCTGCATCTGGTCTACCAGGCCTATTGGATCACCACATTTTTCTATAGCGTCAGCTGAACCGCTCATCGAAAGGTCTTCATGCCTACCCTTCGCGTCACCGCCGTCCTGCCGCCCAACCACGGCCAGGGCACACCCTTTGATGTGATCGTGCTCGAACACGACGCCCGTCGCCTGCGCCGCAAGCTGCTGGTGCTGCAGCATGGCGACGAGGTCATGATCGATTTTCCCCAGACCGTCACGCTGGCTGACCGCTGCGCGCTCCAGCTCGAAGATGGCCGACTGGTCGAAGTCATCGCTGCCGAGGAACTGCTCTATGAAGTCCGCGCCAGCACGCCCGAACATCTGGTACGTCTGGCTTGGCACATCGGCAATCGCCACACCTCCGCACAGTTGGAGGCTGAGCGCATCCTGATCAAGCGCGACCATGTGCTCAAGACCATGCTGCAGGGCCTGGGCGCTTCCGTGGTCAATGTGTCCGAACCTTTCAACGCCGAACACGGCGCCTATCACAGCCATGGCGACCAGGGACACGCTCTGCTCGCCCGATGACTAGCCAGTCCGATCTGCAACGCCTTTTGACTTGGCTATCCCCTGCCTTTCCGGTGGGCGCCTTCGCCTGGTCGGCGGGGCTTGAGGCCGCAATCGCCAGCCGCGCAGTGCATGACCGTGACAGCACC
>JAHJOS010000543.1 GCA_018820005.1 Alphaproteobacteria bacterium
AATGATACTGGCCTTGAGGTTCAGGCCTACGAGAGCAACCCGGCACAGTCCGTCAAACTGCGTATCAAGCTCGCACATGGGGGACTCTCCAGCAGCGCCAACACTGTTCGCACACACCTGAACTCGCTGGTCCAGTCCATGACCACTGGCAATGGCACTCCGATAGTCCCGACTATGAACGAAGCGGCCCGCTACCTGCGGGGTAGCCGTTCCGGCTTCACCAGCCCCATCACCAGCGCATGCCAAACCACCCATTTAGTGGTGCTGACCGACGGCCAAGCCAACGGTAATGGTGCGCAGAGCTCAATCGGTAGCCTGATCGGCAGCAGCTGCTCTAGCGATGCGTCGGATTCTGATGAACAGTGCGGACGCAGCCTGGCCACCTGGATGGCTGACGTCGACCAATCCAGTACGGCCGGTGATAACTTCATCACCACCCATACCATCGGCTTTGCTTTGAGCGCACTCGCTCCCAATACCCAACCACAAACCTTCCTCACTGCGTTGGCAGACAACGGAAAAGGCAAGGCTTATACCGCCGAAAATGCCTCGGAGCTGAGCGCAGCCTTCAGCCAGATCCTCCAGGATGTATTAAGCACCGACACCACCTTCGTCAGCCCTGGCGCCACGGTCAACCAGTTCAACCGGCAGAGCAACAAGAACGAGGTGTACTTTGCCCTGTTCAAGCCGTCGGAAACCAATCGTTGGGTAGGCAACCTGAAACGTTATGCCCTCAACAGCGGGCCCGGCGACATCATCCTCGATGCCGACAACGTCGGTGCAATTGACCCTAAGACAGGCTTCTTCAAAACCACGGCCCGCAGCTTCTGGACCACTCCCGCCGACGGCAACAATACTGCGCTTGGTGGCGCAGCCGGGAAGTTACCCTCCAGTGCCAGTCGTCCGGCATACACATATATAGGCGCCTCACCGGCAAGTCCAGTGAACCTAACTAACACCGCTAATCTGATCAGGGATGACAACAATCTCATAACAGCAGACGCCCTTGGTGCCGCTAACGGGGACGAACGTACCGCACTGATCAACTGGATCCGTGGACTCAACGATGATGGCAGCGCCCGCAAAGCCGTGGGCGACCCGCTGCACTCGGTTCCCCGCCTGGTGACCTATAGGTGCAACAGTTTCAGCGACGCAGACCTAACCCAATGCACCAGTGAAGATCAAACTGCATTTGTCGGCACCAATGAAGGCTTCTTGCATGCGTTCAACACCAACACCGGTGTCGAGCAAATGGCCTTTATGCCGCAGGAGCTGCTGGCCAACATCAAGGATCTCAAGGCCAACGCCCGCTCCACCACGCTGGCCCCGCGCAAATATGGTATGGATAACACGGTGGCAGTCTGGGTCAACGACCTGAACCGCAACGGGGTCATTTTTGGTGGCCGCGATCCTGCCGCATCGCCACCCTCGCTTCTGCCCAGCGGAGTCAATAGTGGAGAGTTCGTCTATGCCTACGCCACCATGGGCCGCGGCGGGCGCAACCTCTACTCGCTGGATGTAACTAACCCAAGCATTCCCAAGCTGCGCTGGTATATCACCCCTTCGACCCCCGGTTTCGCGCGGCTGGGCCAGACCTGGTCGACGCCGGTAGTGACCAAGATCGATATCAATGGCACTAAAACACAGGTACTGATTTTTGCCGGCGGCTATGACGAAAGCCAGGACGACGTTGCCATCCTCAACCAGAACAAAGACGGCACCACACGCGCCCAAGACGCCTATGGCAACGCCATCTACATCGTCAATGCGACAACCGGTGACCTTATCTGGTCCGGGAGCAGCGAAGCCAGCAATGCCTCTGCGCAGGCCCACCAACAACTGACTAAGATGCGGTACAGCATGCCTAGTAGCGTGCGGGCGATCGACATCAACCGCGACGGCCTGGCCGATCAGTTCTTCGTCGGCGACATGGGCGGCCAAGTCTGGCGCTTCTTCATCAACAACGGCAACGCTGCTAATAGCCTGGTCAGCCCCCTCGACAGCGGCAGTGGGACAACAGGTGATGGGGTGTTCGCCAGTGTGATACCCGCCGACACTGGCAGTGAAACCGGCACGCAGAAAAAGGCCAAGCTGCGTCGGTTCTACAGCGAACCCGACGTTTCCCTACTCACGGTGAACACCGGCAAGGCGCTGGTCGTCAGCATCGGCTCGGGCTATCGCGGCCATCCCCTGGATACGGGTGCCGAGGATCGCTTCTATTCGTTTAGAACCCCAATTATCGGTGGCAACGCCAGCCACACAGTTTTGACCGAATCAGCCATGTACGACGCAACGCTTAACCTGGTCCAGGAGGGCAGCGCCACTGAGAAGGCAACCGCTGCGACCTCGTTCGCCAACAACACCGGCGGCTGGTATA
>JAHJOS010000544.1 GCA_018820005.1 Alphaproteobacteria bacterium
CAGGGTTCCGTGCCGACGCTTTATGGAGCACGCAGATGACCCATGCCCAGGCCGCCGCCGCCTTCACTGGCCGCATCCTTGCCTTTGAGCAACGCTACCGGCTCGAACAGCGCACGCGGCGACTGTGGACACTGCTGTTTGTCGTGCTGTTCGCCGTGGCCCTTGTCGGCTCGATGCAGATCAGCGACTTCAACCTCAACAAGCTGATGCGCGGCCTGCCCAAGGCGTGGACCTATATTCACGGTACCTTCCCCACACTGCGCTGGGACAGCCTTGGCGCCGATATCGCCGGCTGGTACTGGGGCCTGCGCTACTGGCTGCGTCTATTGGTCGAGACCATTTTGATGGGCTTTGTCGGCACGGCGCTGGGCGGCGCAGGCGCCTTCGCCTTGTGCTTTTTCGCCTCGCGCAATCTGGCGCCCAGCTCGGTCGTCTACTTCATCGCCCGGCGCACGCTCGAGTTCCTGCGCACCGTACCCGAACTCGTCTTCGCGCTGATCTTCGTCTACGCCTTTGGCCTGGGCCCCTTCGCTGGCGTTCTCGCCATTGCCGTCCATACCGCCGGCTCGCTCGGCAAGCTGTTTGCCGAGGTCAACGAAAATGCCGACGACCGACCGATCGACGGGGTGCGCGCGGCGGGTGGCTCGTGGCCGATGATCATGCGTCTGGCCGTCGTGCCACAGGCGCTGCCCAACTACGCCAGCTACCTGCTACTGCGTTTCGAGATCAATGTGCGCGGCGCCGCCGTGCTGGGCGTGGTCGGAGCGGGCGGCATTGGCGAGGACCTCTATGTGGCGATCCGCCAGTTCGAATACACCGATATCAGTGCCATCATGCTGCTGCTGATCGCAATGACCGCCATCATCGACATCACCTGCGAATCCATTCGCCATCGCCTGATTGGGCACGACCTGGGCAAGGGGCACTGAGCATGGCCACCAGCATTTCCGCAGAACGCCTGCGCGAACTCAAGCGCACACAGCCCTGGATCTTCACCCGCGCGCCGGCTGAGCGTTTCCGCGACTGGAGCCTGTGGATTGGCTTTTTCGCCCTGCTCGGCTTTGGGCTCTGGTGGATCGACGCCTCCCCTTCCCGCATCTGGAACGGGCTGAGCAAGCTCGGCTTTTTGGTCCGCTTCATGTGGCCACCCAGCGATGGCGGCGCGTTCTGGGACCACATGCGGGCCATGGCCGAAACCCTCGCCATGGCATTCCTGGGCACGGTCGTCGCCGCCATAGTGGCACTGCCGCTCGGTTTTCTGGGCGCCAAGAACATCGTTCCGAACTGGCTGTTCCACTTCAGCCTGCGCCGGGCCTTTGACACTCTGCGGGGCATCGACAGCCTGGTCTGGGCCCTGATTTTCGTCAGCGCCGTGGGCATGGGCCCGTTTGCCGGCGTCCTGGCCATCGCCGTCTCCGATGTCATGGTGTTTTCCAAGCTCTTCGCCGAGGCCATCGAGAACGTCGAGCGCAAGCAGATCGAGGGCGTCCGCTCGGCCGGTGCCGGCGACGTCCAGACCCTAAGGTTGGCCGTGTTCCCGCAGGTCTTCCCGGTCATGCTGAGCCATCTGCTCTACTTTTTTGAGGGCAATGTGCGCGCTGCAACAATTCTGGGCATTGTCGGTGCCGGTGGCATCGGGCTGCAGCTATCCGACCGTATCCGCATCGGCAATTGGGACGAGGCCGCGTTCATCATTCTGATGATCCTCGTGACCGTCGCGGTGATCGACAATCTCTCCCGCCGCATCCGCCTCAAGCTCATTGGCACCGCGTCCGAGCAGCGATAACCACGCGGCAAGGTGCTCCGCTGCCCACCCAATCCTGTCTTCTGACCGGGCAGCAAAGCCATTCCCGCTTCAATGAGAGCTGGAGCATAATGGATCCCCAGTCGCCGCCCAAAGCTTCGTCCGCCGTCTCAAGAACCTGAAGGGTCCCACGCCGGACGTGTTCATCTGCAAAAAAGGGACTTTGGAGCTGGAACGACTCATCATCGAACCAATCCATCAAGTGCAGGGACTAAAAACCTGGAACGTCCTGCAATTTGACCTAATTGCGCGTTCGCATGCCGCCGTTGAAAATGTGCAGCTGCCCCTCCCGTGGAGACAGATAGACGGGCTGGTTCGGCGCCACCGGCAGGTCGCCCTCGGTGCGGACCGTCATCGAGCCGACACCTTCGACATCCACATAGCTCAGGGTTTCCGACCCCAGATGCTCGGCATGGCGCAGCTTGCCTGCCCACAGGCCGGACATGGTCGAGATATCGAGATGTTCCGGCCTAATGCCCGCCAGATCGCCACCCAGGTCCTTGGCCGCCTGCCCTTCGAGGAAATTCATCCGCGGCGAGCCGATGAAGCCGGCGACGAAGGGTGTCGCGGGTGCACGGTAGAGGTCCATCGGCGCGCCCGCCTGTTCGATTCGGCCGCCATTGAGCACCACGATGCGATCCGCCATGGTCATGGCCTCGACCTGATCGTGGGTCACATAAACCATGGTCGCCCCGATGCGGCTGTGCAGCTCTGCCAGCTCGACGCGCATCTGCGCCCGCAACGCGGCGTCCAGATTGCTCAGGGGTTCATCGAACAGAAAGACCTTTGGTTTGCGCACGATGGCGCGACCAATGGCAACGCGCTGGCGCTGGCCGCCCGAGAGCTGGCGCGGCTTGCGGTCGAGCAGCTTGTCGAGCTGCAGGATCGCCGCGGCGTCAGCGACGCGCTTGGCCACCTCGTCCTTGGGGAGGCCCGACAGCTTGAGGCCGAAGCCGATATTGTCGGCCACGCTCATGTGCGGGTAGAGCGCATAGCTCTGGAACACCATGGCAATGCCGCGCACGGACGGATCCCGATGCGTCACGTCCTCTCCGCCAATGGTGATGCTGCCCGCCGAGACCTCTTCAAGGCCCGCGATCATGCGCAGCAGCGTGGACTTGCCGCAGCCGGATGGGCCAACCAGCACG
>JAHJOS010000545.1 GCA_018820005.1 Alphaproteobacteria bacterium
GAGCTGGTTGAGCACGCGCCACAGGCCTTCGACAAAGGCATTGCGCGTGTTGATCACGTTAAAGGAGATCAGCCAGCTCATGATGATCATGGCGATCAGGATCCAGCGATAAAGATCAAGGATCACAAGGATGATGTCGAGCACGGCGCGCATGGGCGTCTCCGGAACAAAAACTGTGCCTTATCTAGTGGGTAGCGGCTCAGGCCACAAGAGAGGCCGCCCAAAAGCTTGAAGACCCCGCTCCGGTCGCACGGAACGGGGCCTCAATGACTTTGGATCCGGTACGCAAAACTAACTCTCCGGACAGCCCCAGCAATGCACGAACCGTGCCAGTTGCGCCGCCCCCGCAAACCGGGGCCCAGATGTTAAACTCTTATGAAAAAAGCACTTTCCGGCCCCATCCTGCGTTGCAGAATGCGAGGCCGGTTGCATTTTGCGACAGGCGCTAGTTCAGACCGGTGCGCGGGTCGGCGCCCAGCATCAGGTTGAGATTCTGCACCGCGGCGCCCGAGGCGCCCTTGCCCAGATTGTCATAGACTGCCACCAGCACCGCCTGCGCCAGCGCGTCATTGGCGAACACATGCAGGCTCAGCGTATTGGTGCCATTGTGCGCCTGGGGATCGAGAGCCGGCGTCTTGCCCAGCGTTTCATCATAGGGCGCCACGACAACAAAGCTGTCGGGGATACCAGCGAAATGATCGGCAATGGCGGCATGCAGATCGCGGCCGGTCGGCACCTTGGCGAGATGGCCCAGCTGCAGCGGCACAAACGTGGTCATGCCCTGCGCGAAATCGCCCACGGTGGGGACGAACAATGGCGCGATGCTGGTGCCGGTATAGGCTGTCATCTCGGGGCCATGCTTGTGCTGGAAGGTCAGCGCATAGGGCATGAAATGGCTGGCAGCGTCGCCGGCCGCCTCATATTCGGCGATCATCTGCTTGCCGCCGCCGCTATAGCCCGAAATGCCATTGTAGCTCAGCGGATAATCGGCGGGGATCAGCCCGGCAGCGATCAGCGGGCGCACATTGGCGATCAGCCCCTGCGGCCAGCAGCCGGGATTGGACACGAAGCGCGCCTTGGCGATCGCCTCTGACTGGCCCTTGTCCATTTCGGCAAAGCCATAGGCCCAGTCCGGGTTCACCCGAAACGCCGATGACGCATCGATCACGCGGGTCGTGCCATTGGTGATGAGAGCAACGCTTTCCTTGGCCGCATCGTCGGGCAGGCACAGGATCGCCACATCGGCCGCATTGAGCAGCCGGGCGCGCTCGTCCATGTCCTTGCGCTTGTCCTGCGCAATGGAAATCACCTCGAGATCCCGGCGGCCGGCCAGGCGCTCGCGGATCTGCAGACCCGTGGTTCCGGCTTCCCCGTCGATGAATATCTTGGCGACCATTGGCATATCTCCCGTCTGGGCGTCGTAAATGGACCGCGATGGTGACGAGGTCAAGACGGAGACCCCTGCCTCTGGCGCAGAGGCGTGCAGCATGCGCCCTCAGGCTTGCCCAATGCGCACCTCAATGGCATTGCTGGAGGCAACACCCCACCCTGGAGACCGCCCATGACGCCGCACAACCACGCCAAAGCCGGTGACTATGCTGAGGCCGTGCTGCTGCCCGGCGATCCGCTGCGCGCCAAATGGATTGCAGAAACATTCTTTAAGAATCCAAAGCTGGTCAATTCGGTGCGCAATTGCCTGGGCTACACCGGCACCTGGAAGGGCAAGCCCATCTCGGTGCAGGCCAGCGGCATGGGCCAGCCCTCGCTCTCGATCTATGTGCATGAGCTGATCAACACCTATGGCGCCAAGACGCTGATCCGCGTGGGCACCTGCGGCGGGCTCAATGCCAAGGTGAAAGTGCGCGACCTCGTGCTGGCGCAGGGCGCGTCGACCGACAGTTCCATCGTCAAGGGGCGCTTTGGCGCCTTCAACTATGCTCCGCTCGCCGATTTTGGCCTGCTGCGCGCCGCCGCCGAAAAGGCCGAGGCCGCCGGCATGCGCTATCACGCCGGCAACATGCTTTCGAGCGACATCTTCTACCATGCCAATGGCATGGCCGGTTACGACACCCTGCCCCAGCACGGCGTCATCGGCGTCGAGATGGAAGCGGCCGCGCTCTATACGCTGGCGGCGCGTCTTGACGTGCGGGCTCTCACCATCTGCACCATGACCGACTGCCTGATCACCGGCGAGGAAATCGACGCCGAACAGCGCCAGACCTCGCTGCGCGACATGGTGACCATCGCGCTCGACGTCGCCATCCAAGCCTGAGCTCCGGCGTGAGCCTCACCCTGCGCCCAGGCAGCCCGGCGGACGCCGACGCTGTCGCGGCGCTGCACAATCGCGTCTGGCAGGTGGCCTTTGCTAAATTGGCGCCGCCGGAGGCGCTGGCAAAGCTCGACCTCGCCAGTCGTCAGGCCAAGTGGCGGCGCCTGTTTGCCCAGCCGGCGGCTGACCAATTGGTTCTGCTCGCCGAGGATGGGGGTCAACTGGTCGGCATGGCCGCCACCGGCGCCTCCGATGACCCGGCCTTTGGCGGACGGGCGGAAATCCATTCGGTCTATGTCGATTTGGGTCAACAGGGGCGCGGCATCGGCGAAATGCTGCTGCGCGGCCTTGCCCGGCACCTGCGCGCTGTCGGCCGCGACGCCGCCGCGCTCGACGTGGTGGAGGGCAATGACCGCGCCGCCCGCCTCTACCAGCGCCTCGGCGCCCGCGAAATCGCCCGCACCATCGACGCCGGGCCGATCTGGAAATCGAAGAATATCATTTATGCCTGGGATGGGTTGGATGGGCTGATTGGCTGAACCAGGCTAGACCGCGCTCGGGGGAATGGCGGAGAAGGGTCGTCTGCTACCCCCACAAGCCGCCTAAAGGTGTGGGGCATCGTCGTTTTCATCGAAATCGGTCATTGTGTGGAAGTCAGGCACCCAAGCTTCGAGGTATTCAATGGACCTACTGTTTTACGCGGGCATCGGCTTTATCTGCATCTTCATAGCCGCCTCTGGCGTCTCGCACGGGAGGATAGGACTCTGGACAGGATTGCTACTTGGCTCAGTCTCCATGTTTGGATGGGCCACGGCGCTAACGTCTTTGCCACTGGCATAGACACCGACTCCACAAACTTACCTAAACCGTAAAGCCCCGGTGCAAGCCGGGGATATCTTTTCGGCCGTCATTGCGCAGACCGGCGCAGATCTTTTTTGAGAGGGAGAACAGCCATGGAAACCAATCAACTGCACCGCGGTCGGCTCATC
>JAHJOS010000546.1 GCA_018820005.1 Alphaproteobacteria bacterium
CAGCGCGACACCGCCGCGCATCATGGTTTCAACTGCGCCGCGGTGATCAGCGACAAAGCCGGCGACGGATCGGGCCGTGGCGCCGCGGCGCTCGGCGCGCTGGCCCAGGATCATGGTGCCGGTCTCGATGCCGACCGGGCAGCGCAGGGAGCACAGATTACAGGCGGCGCAGGTATCAAGCCCGGCATATTGGAAATCGGCATCGAGCCGCGCGAGCCGGGCAGCATCCTCGCCGCTGGCACGCAGGCGCTCACGTTCGCGGGTAACCGCGATACGCTGGCGCGGCGACAGGGTCATGTGCTGGCTGGGGCAGGCTGGCTCGCAGAAGCCGCATTCGATGCACATGTCCACCAGCTCATCGGCCAGCGGCATGATTTTGAGGTTTTTGATGTGGATCTTGTCGTCGGCATTGAGCAGGACGCCGGGATTGAGCAGGTTTTCGGGATCAAACAGCGCCTTGATGGTGCGCATCAGCCCATAGGCCTTGGCGCCCCATTCGGCCTCGACGAAGGGGGCAATGGCGCGACCGGTGCCATGCTCGGCCTTGAGCGAGCCACCGTATTGGATCGAGACCAGATCGCTCAGCGCCCTGGAGAAGACATCGAATTTCTCCGCCGCATCGGGCTGGGAGAAGTCGTCGCTCATCTGGAAATGCAGATTGCCGGCCAGGGCATGGCCAAAAATAATGGCATCCTGATAGCCATGCGCATCAAGCAGGTTGCGCATGTCGATGACGAATTCGGCAAGGCGATCGATGGGGGCGGCGACATCCTCGGTCAGCATGGAGGTGCCCTTGGGCCGCGCGGCGCCGCCGGAGGCGAAAAAGCCCTTGCGAATATCCCACAGTGCATGGCTGCGGTTGGCATCGGTGGAAAAATCGATGTGCGTGGCGCCATGCCGAGCGAGCAGGGCTTCCGCCTTGGCGACCTCGATATCGAGCGTTGCGGCATCGGGCGCGGTGACATCGATCAGCACGGCAGGGGAATCGTCGGTCAACCAGGGGAGCAACGGCGCCATAGGTGGCAAATGCTCCACAGTGGCCAGGGCGCGGCGCTCGATATATTCGGCCGCCGTGACGCCGGTGGTCAGCTGTACGCCGCCATTGGCCATTTCGATGATGGCGCGGCCCGCCGATTGCGGATCGGGGAAGGGCACCAGCGCGGTAGAGCGGAAGGGATGCTCGGGGACGGTGTTGTAGGTGACCTCGGACACAAAGCCGAGCGTGCCTTCGGACCCCACCATGAGGTGAATGAGGATATCGAGCGGATCGTGAAAATCGACCAGGGCATTGATCGAATAGCCCACAGTGTTCTTGATGGCATATTTGCGGCGGATCAGCGCCACGAGGTCGGGATCGGCCATGACCTGATGGTGCAGATCATGCAGCGCCGCCAGCATGGTCGCGTGACTTTGACGGAACGCCGCGCAGCTTTGCGGATCGCCGGAATCGAGCATGGTGCCATCGGCCAGCACGATGCGCAGCCGGGCCATGGTGTGATAGGTGTTCTGGGTCACGCCGCAGCACATGCCGGACGAATTGTTGTTGACCACGCCGCCGATCTTGCAGGTGGCCTGGCTGGCCGGATCGGGCCCGATCTTGCGATCGAATGGCTTGAGCGCGCTATTGGCCTGCGCCACGATAATGGCCGGACCCAGGGTGATCTGGTCGGCGCCGGGGTGGATGGACAGCTTGCGCCAACCATCGCCGAGCACCGCCAGCACGCCATCGGTCACGGCCTGCCCCGAGAGGGACGTGCCAGCAGCGCGGAAGGTGATGGGCAGCGATTCGGCGCGGGCTGCCGCCATGACGGCTCGCACATCGTCTTCGGTATTGATGAACACCACTGCTGCGGGAATCAGCCGGTAGGAGCTGGCGTCGCCGCTCCAGGCGTAGGTCATCAAGGGGTCGGTGTGCATGGCCCCTTGCACCTTGCCGGCCAGGCGCCTGACCAGGCGCTCACCCGCCGCCTGACGATCGGGGGTGGGTTGGTGGCGCAAAGGGGCAATGGTGGCTGAACTGGTCATGCCAGATAGCTAACATGTCAGCTTGAGGCTGCGAAGGCCCTAGTGGAGGCGCCCGACAAATATCGGGCGCCTGCTGTGTCAGATGTCGACGTCGTCATCGGCCACGGCATCGATCTCGGCTGCGGCACGGCGAAGAATTTCGGCCGCCCGATGCTGATGATCGTCGCCACCCCGTCTGGCCTTCTTGATGGCAGCCTTGAGTGCCCGACGCGCATCATTGAGTTCGGGCACCACATCGGCCATGTCGCGATCGGCGTCGGGCCCAGGATGAGGGCCGGCTCCGTGCTCTGGCCCGGGACCAGGGCCCCGGTCGCG
>JAHJOS010000547.1 GCA_018820005.1 Alphaproteobacteria bacterium
CCGCGAGGGCCGCGAGCGGCTGCTTGCCGCCTTCGACGTTGTCAATGTGCAGTTCCAGCGCCTTTTCACCCACCTCTTCGGCGGCGGCACGGCGGAGCTGCAACTGATCGAGAGCGACGACCCGCTCGATGCCGGCCTCGAAATCCTCGCCCGGCCGCCCGGCAAGAAGCCGCAGACCATGACGCTGCTGTCCGGCGGCGAGCAGGCGCTGACCGCCATGAGCCTGATCTTTGCAGTGTTTCTGACCAATCCGGCCCCGATCTGCGTGCTCGACGAAGTCGATGCGCCCCTTGATGACGCCAATGTCGAGCGCTTCTGCAATCTGCTTGATTCCATGCGCCAGCGCACCAATACGCGTTTCATGGTCATCACCCACAATCCCATCACCATGAGCCGCGTCGACCGCCTCTTCGGCGTCACCATGGCCGAACGCGGCGTCAGCCAACTGGTGTCGGTGGATCTGACGACGGCGGAGACGTTTCTGGAGGTGGGGTGATGGGGGCAACGAGCGGGCTGTAAGCGGCGCCAATTCCGTAGCCCCAGGGATTAGTAAGGCTTCTTGAAATTGCCATTCCCAGTCGTTGCGTCTGCGGCTCAAATGCTGACGCCGCGACATCTAGCGGGATAGATCACGAACCGGACGAACGTGATCCTCGAACGGCACGTGTCGCCGCTGAAAGGCGGCCCCTTGGACAAGTTCCGGCCTGCCGATCCGATCCATTCGAAAATGACGGAGATCATCGCGCGCAGGGTCCCAAGCCACCAAATACCAGAGCGGTGGCAGGATCAGCATGGCATGCGGTTCAACAATACGATCTGTCAGGCCCCCCCTTGCGTCACGATACTGGAAGCCGATGCACTGGCGCTGGAGAAACGCTGTCTCGAACGCGGGCAGCAGTGCGGGATCCATCATCGACAAATCCGATATGTCCACCAGCGGCGAAAGCTGTCCGACATAAAGGCAATCCAGAAGCCGTCGGAGGTCGCGTACTTTGTCTCGCGGCAGCGCCTTCTCGATCTTTGCAAGTCCGGCATCCGCCAAGCCCGCAAAGGGCAAATTCCCGGCGGCCCGCATCGATGCAACGCTGATGAGCAGCGCAAAGACTTCGGCGACTGAAAGCTTGGTGGTGGTCTGGACCGATTGCGGATCAAGCTGCAAGCCGCCGCCGCGGCCGGGCTCGGAATGAATGACAAAGCCGGCGTCGCGTAGCGCGCTGATGTCACGCAAAACAGTACGCCTGGATGCGCCAACATCCGCTGCCAGGTCGGCGACTGTCGAAGTGCCGGTGCGGCGAAGGCTGCGTACGATGGCGTCATGTCGAAGGCGAACATTCATGCCGCAAGCTACCGCGCTTCAGTGCCAGGTTTTGGCACCATTGGTTTCTAGTCGATCACCGTGCAGCACCCGGCCCATACGGGCAGGCCTACGCCGAACGCACACCCGATCGCCGAAACCATAGAAGGAAATGCCGTGTCGACCGCAACAGATTTTCCCCAGCCGACCCTTATTCCTGTCAACGGTATTGAACTGGAAGTCTATGAAGCAGGACGAGAAAATGCAGGAAACCCAATCGTGCTCTGTCACGGCTGGCCCGAGCACGCCTATTCCTGGCGCCATCAGGTGCCCGCCCTTGTCGCTGCAGGCTACCATGTCATCATCCCCAACCAGCGGGGCTATGGCAATTCGTCCCGTCCGGACGAGGTGACGGACTATGACATAGACCATCTTGCGGGCGACCTCGTGGCGCTCCTTGATCACTACAGATACCGGGATGCCATCTTTGTCGGCCATGACTGGGGCGCGGCGGTCGTCTGGGCCTTGACCCTGCTGCATCCCGGCCGCGTCAACAAGGTGATCAATCTGAGCCTGCCCTATCAGGAGCGAGGCGAAATGCCGTGGATCGAGTACCTGGAGCTGATCCTGGGCAGCGACTACTACTTCGTTCACTTCAACCGGCAGCCGGGCGTGGCAGACGCGGTCCTCGACGAGAATGCGTTCCGCTTCCTGCGCAACCTCTACCGGAAGAATGTGCCCGTCCAAGCGCCCGAACCGGGCATGGCCATGATCAATCTCGCCAGAGCGGACACGCCGCTCGGCGAGCCCGTGATGAGCGACAGCGACTTGGCAGTTTACGTCTCGGCCTTCGAAAAATCCGGGTTCACAGGGGGCATCAACTGGTACCGAAACCTTGACCGCAACTGGCACCTGCTGGGTAAGGTGGACCCAATCATCCAGCAACCCACTCTGATGATTTATGGCGACCGAGATGTGATCCCGAAATTTGAA
>JAHJOS010000548.1 GCA_018820005.1 Alphaproteobacteria bacterium
ACAAGAAGCCGGCAGACACGCCCGGCACGACCATCGCTTCGACTCTAAGACCAACGGTGATCAAGCCGGCTGGCGATCGAAGAGCCATGCGCGATGCTGTCCCCATGCCGATCGACCATGCGCCGAAATCGTCAGGCCCTATGAAGCCGACCGCCATTCCGGGCGTACAGCGCAGGAGGCTGGAAGTAACAGTCTCCGATCTTGGGAGGATTGCACCTTTGGCCGGCAAGGAGGTGCTGCGCCGTGCCGTTGCCATCCTGCAGGAGGTCGTGGCCGATGCGGCGACCGAACGCTCGGCCATCCTGTGGGGGCATGCGCTCCAGGAGGAATACGGTAAATCGGTATCCCGACTGCTCGAACTCTCGCATGATCCCGTCATGGTCAAGACCGCCGGATACGTTAACAGGATGTCGTCGATCCTCGCGGCCATCGACCTGAAGGCCATCGCCGAGGCGGCCCCGGGCGTCGGCCAGTACCTCAAACGTTTGAATCAACGGATCGATACGCCTGACGAACTCGACGGCGCACGCTTTGAACTTGACCAGTTGGTGGGCTTGATGGCCAACACAATGGAACCGCTGCTGTCCGTCAAGGAAGCCATCGAGCGCCAGGTCGCTGAAATCGAACGGTTGGCCGCCGAGATAGAGGCAATGTCCATCGCCGCTGACTATTTGGCTGGCCGACCGTCACCGAACAGGCCCGAGTTGGCCCGCATCTATATCGACCGCGGCATCAGCCTAACGCGGAACCTGGCGCAGATCCGCGAGACGGCGGCACTTCGCGGCGCCCAGGCCGCCCAACCGCTCTCCTTGATAGCAGCGGTGCAGGATATCGCTCTCGTCACGGTTCCCGGATGGCTTTCCAGCCTGTCGGCGATGACGACCATGCTGCGGCATCAGCGCCGGCCTACGCCCACCGAGGCCAGCGAACTCGACCATCGCCTGCGCCACATCCTGCAACAGCTCAAATCATGAGGAAGCCACTGCCATGACGCTCCAACTCGACCTGCGGAAATCCGCCGATAAGCTGCGCCTCTCCCTCGACAAGGCCGGCGTCGCCCCTAACATAAAGGCAGAGCTGATCTTCGATATCGACGTATCAGGCTCCTTCGAACATGAACATGAGGAAGGCACCACCAGCAAGCTCATCTCCCGCCTCGTTCCCTATGGAATGGTGCTTGATCCCGATGGTAAGATGGACGTCTTCACCTTCTCCAACGGTCGAACTTCGGCCTATCACGTCGGAACGGTGACGCCGGATGATGCCGATGACTACATCCTACGCAACGTTGTCGACCGCGTTCCGGGTTGGAAGGGCGGCACCGAGTACAGCCATGTCCTCGAACGCAACCTGCAACACTTCGGCTGGCTGCCTACGGAAGATACGATTGGCAGCCTCATCAGCCGCTTTTTCGGTAAGGAGAAAAGCGCTGCACCGGTCAAGAAAAGATCAGTGGTGATCTTCGTCACCGATGGAGAGAACGACCCCGCCGACAACGTACGAACCTTCTCCATCCTGGAAGCGTCAGAACGTCGCGGCGACCAAGTGTACTTCCTGTTCATGGGCGCCTGCGAGCACGACGTGGATTTCAAGTTCCTCCGCACCATCGCGGCGCGGTTCAAAAACACGGGCGTCGTTATTGTGCGTGACCTCGATGGCTTCGTTGACCTGTCGGACGAGGAGATCAATGCCCAACTGCTCGGCCCGGAACTGCTGGAGTGGCTACGCTCCTGACCACATCGATGGTGGCGCCTTTCACCAGTTTGCACTCTCCGCCCGCGGCGCACTCGGCATCAGTCGCTATGCAGCCGATTGATTAATAGACAAGGGACCTACGCCTCGCCTTCCATCTTCAGGTGTTCGTCCGTGCGGCTGCCATGCGGCCGCACGCCAATGCGTCATTTTCAGCTCCGAGCCCTGAGGTCCGACGATCAAGCCTGGTGCAGATGGTGTTTGCACTTGCCGTGATCGGCAAGGATTTCAATCACCCGGCACGTCTCCACGCGACCATGGCTGCATCCGACCACCATGCGCTCAAGTTCGTGCTGGAGAGCAGTGAGGCTGGCGATCTTTTCCTTCACCTCTGCCAGATGAGTCCTGGCGATGGCGTCGGCATCCTCGCAGGACTGGTCGGGACGATCCTGCAGCGTCAGCAAGGTGCGGATTTCGTCGATCTCGAAACCCAGTTCGCGAGAGTGGCGAATAAAGGTTAGCCGCTCCGTGTCCTTGAGGTCGTACGTCCGGCGATTTCCTTCGGTCCTGGGCGGGGCTGGCAGCAGGCCGATCTGCTCGTAGTACCTGATCGTGGGTATTTTGACGCCCGTGGCGTCGGAAACCCGGCCGATCGCGATCCCGTGACTCATTTTGCGCTTGCTCCTATAGTGGCTAGAGGATGTAGAGCCTCCCTTAATAATTGCAAGGACATTGGCTATGACCGATACATTGGACACCACTCGCTTCCGCGTCGAAGGCATGGATTGTGCCGCCTGTGCCACAAAAATTGACACCGCAGTGCGCCGAATCGGAGGTGTGCAGGACGTATCGGTTTCCGTAGTGCGCGGCACGATGACCGTACAGCATGCGGCGACTGTGGATCTGGAAGCGATTTCCCAAAAGGTCACGAGCCTGGGCTACAGGACGGCGGCATTGCCGCCCAAACCGGCTGTCGGCGCGCCCGCGTCCACGGAAGTGGAAGACAATCATTCCGGACACGACCATAGCCACGCTGGTCACGATCACTCGGATCACGATCATGCAGAACACGACCATGGAGACAATGATCATGCCGGCCACGATCATGGCGCAAAGCCTGTGTCGGCAGCCATATCGTCAGCCTCCGCCAAGTCAGCACCACCGGCTGATGCGCTAGAGGGCATGCACGGCCATGACAACAGTTTTGATGAAGGTCCGTGGTGGAGGACGCGCAAAGCGCGCATGACCATCACGACAGCAGCGGCCGTGGCGGTAGCGTTCATCGCCGGGCGCCTGATTCCAGATTTCGCCCAGTGGGCCTTCGTAGCGGCCATGCTGGTCGGCCTGGTGCCGATTGCGCGCCGTGCCTATGCCGGTGCAGTCAACGGCTCGCCTTTCTCCATCGAGACCCTTATGACCGTTGCGGCCGTCGGGGCAGTATTCATCAACGCGGCCGAGGAAGCCTCAGTTGTCGTGCTGTTCTTCCTCGTGGGCGAATTGCTCGAAGGCGTTGCCACCGGCCGCGCCAGAGCCAGCATCCGCGCTTTGGCGGATCTGGTACCCAAGGTCGCTCTTCGCGAAGTCGCCGGCAAGACCGCTGAGGTACCGGCCGAAAGTCTGGTTATTGGAGATATAATCCTTATCCGTCCCGGCGATCGAGTGCCGGCAGACGGCGTGATCGTATCGGGTGAAAGCGCCCTCGACGAGGCACCGGTGACTGGCGAATCCGTACCCAAGACCAAGAAGGCTGATGATCCGGTCTTTGCCGGCACCATCAATCAGGAAGGCGCCCTGCGTGTCAGGGTGTCTGCTGCCGCAGCGGACAACACGATTTCTCGCATTATTGCGCTGGTCGAAGAGGCCCAGGAATCCAAGGCGCCAACTGAACGTTTCATTGATCAGTTCTCCAAATACTACACTCCCGCCGTGATGGTGGTTTCCGCGCTAATCGCAGTGATTCCGCCGCTGTTCTTCGGGCAGAGTTGGAACGAATGGATTTACAAGGGTCTGGCTGTGCTGCTGATCGGATGCCCGTGTGCGCTTGTCATCTCGACACCGGCGGCTATCGCCGCGGCCTTGTCGGCCGGAGCACGCCGTGGTCTGCTCATGAAGGGCGGCGCTGTCCTCGAGCAACTGGGCAAGATTAACATGGTTGCCCTTGATAAGACCGGGACGCTGACCCTCGGCAAACCGCAGGTTACCGACGTTATCGGCGTGTCCAAGACAGAGCGCGAAACCATGGAACTTGCTGCTGCGCTGGAAGTGGGATCGAGTCATCCCCTGGCAAGTGCCATCCTAGCCAAAGCCAAGTCTGACGGCATTGAGCTGGCGCAGGCCAGCAAGGCTGGTGCCGTCGGCGGCAAGGGCGTAGTCGGCACGGTGAATGGTATCGAGCTGTTCTTGGGCTCGCCAAAGTCGGCAGCAGAGAAGGTCGCCCTTGGCGGCGACATTGATACCAGGATCATCGCGCTCAATGACGAGGGCAAGACCGTTTCGGTTCTGCTCGCCAACGGCGCCATCGCGGGTATCATCGCTATGCGCGACGAGCCCCGCCCCGACGCAGTGGAGGCCCTGAAAGCACTCAGGGCGCTTGGCGCGGACATCGTGATGCTGACTGGCGATAACAAGCGCACAGCTGCCGCCATTGGCAAGGCGCTGGGGATTGAGCCGCGAGGCGAACTTCTACCAGGGGACAAGCAGCGCATCGTGGGCGAACTCAAAGCCAGCGGCAAGATCGTTGCCAAGGTCGGCGATGGCATCAACGATGCTCCCGCTCTGGCCGCAGCCAACATCGGCATCGCCATGGGCGGCGGCACCGACGTCGCCCTCGAAACCGCCGATGCCGCGGTGCTGCACGGTCGTGTCATCGACGTCGCCAACATGATCCTGCTGTCTCGGTCCACGATGTCTAACATCACTCAGAACATCACGATCTCGTTGGGACTGAAGGCGTTTTTCCTGGTCACGACCGTTATCGGTGTCACAGGCCTGTGGCCAGCCATTCTCGCGGATACCGGCGCGACGGTCCTAGTCACTGCTAACGCCATGCGGCTGCTCGGTTGGAAGGGTTTGGGGGGTAAAGCGTGAGGAAGTTCACGGTAGGACTCTACTTTGTTCCCATTCTCGTTTCTGTTGATCTAGGGGCGAAATTCTGGGCCATTCAAAACCTGGACTTTGCGGAGGCGGTGCCACTGGTGCC
>JAHJOS010000549.1 GCA_018820005.1 Alphaproteobacteria bacterium
GCCCGCCCCCACCGAATAGATCACGCCCAGCCGGTCGGCCTGGGCCTTGAGATAGGGGCCGATGGTCACGTCGGCCTCGACAGTCATCATCACCAGATGCTTGCCATGTTCCATGGCCAAGAGGCCAAAGTCGGCGGCGACGCCCGGCTTGCCGGTGGCGTCGATGACGACATCGATATTGGGGGTGGTCACCAGGGTTTCGGCCGAGGTGATGGCGATCTTGCCGGCCTCGATGGCAGCGGTGGCTTGCGCCGGTGAGTCTGCGACCTTGCCGCGGGAATCCTCGCCATAGGCAATGGTCATGGCTTCAAGCGCGGTATGGGGGCGGCGCGTGGCGATGGCGGCCATCTCGATGCCAGTCATCAGCGACATCTGCGTCACCAGATCGGTGCCCATCTCACCCGAGCCGATCACACCGACGCGGATAGGCTTGCCGGTTTGCGCCCGGGCAGCGAGGTCGCGAGCAAGTCCGGTCAGGGCGATCGATGAGGTCATTGCGGGTCCAATCAGGCTATTGCGACTGCCTATCTCCCTCATTGTATCGAACGCAAGAGAAACTGCATGCCGGCAATTGCCAACAGGCGATCGAAGTTGAAGTCGACAGACAGACCAAATGGACCGCGTCCAAAGACGTTTGCGCGTCTGCGCTGTTCGTTCCGAGATGGAACTTAGCACTTCTTAAACCGTTCCCATGGAAAGTGGTGGCAGAGAAACTCCGGGGGCTCTCATTCGCCATGGTCAAACAGGCCGCAAAATCCGTCGCACTTCCAGCGATCGTCGATCTCGATTCACTCGACGGTGTCCGGGATCTGCTGTTGGATGCACTTGACGAGGGTGCCGTCACTATTTCTGCAGAAGCCGTTGAACGGGTGAGCACCAATGCTCTGTTCATGCTGATCTGCGCTGCAGAGACGGCTCGGAGAAACCATTTTGACTTCGCTATTGAGCAGCCGAGCGTACCGTTTGCGGCAGCGATCGAGCGGCTGGGTCTGGGTGCCCAGTTTTCAGGGATGATGAGAGGATGACGACTTTGCGCGTTCTGACAGTGGACGACTCGAGAACTATTCTCGCCATGCTGCATCACACATTGAGCAATGCCGGATTTGAAGTCCTGCAAGCTGAAGATGGTCAGCAAGGTCTCGATGTGCTGATGAAAGAGACCGTGGATGTGGTGATCACCGATATCAACATGCCGGTCATGGATGGCATCGAATTCATCCGTCACGTGCGGGCCACCGGCAACCATCAGAGCCTGCCCATCCTCATTCTGACTACTGAAACCTCGCAGGACAAACGCGAGCTGGGCAAGGCCGCTGGCGGCACCGGCTGGATCGTCAAACCGTTCGATCCAGAAAAGCTGATCTCCGTAATTCACCGCGTAGTCCACTAGATATCCAGAGCCCAGCAGGGTTGGACGGTTCCGTATGAGCGATCTCGACGACTTCAAAGCCACCTATTTCGACGAATGCTCCGAGTTGCTGAACGAACTGGAAGAACAGTTCGCGGCGATTGAGGCTGGCGAACGTGACTCAGACCGGCTCAACGCTGTCTTCCGCGCCATTCATTCGATCAAGGGCGGTGCTGGAGCGTTCGGTTTTTCGGCACTGGTTGGTTTTGCGCATGCCTATGAAACCCTGCTTGATTACGTGCGGGATGGGCGGATCGAGTTGACCGACGATGTAGTGGTGCTGTGTATCAGGGCCAATGACATCATCGCCGACCACGTCAAGGCAGCGCAGTCTGGCGATGTGCTGGCCGCCGACTACGGCATGGAAGAAAAAGAGCGCTTCGACGCCTTGGCCCGCGGGGAATCCATTGGCGATGACGCTGACGGCGAAGATCTCGAAGAGTTCGACATAGAGTTCACCCCTGTGATGGTGAACCTGGAAACAATCCACGATGAGCCGGAACTTTCCGTCGAGGATGCTTTTGACACGGCCCCCCTGCAGGCGGAATCGGGCCACTGGGAAGTCAAGTTTACGCCGCATCGGGCGCTTTATGAGCGGGCCAATGACCCGCTGCTGCTGTTCCGCGAA
>JAHJOS010000069.1 GCA_018820005.1 Alphaproteobacteria bacterium
CGGGCCGCACCGTGATCGCCATTACGGGCACCAAGGGCAAATCAACCACCGCCACGCTGGTGTACCTGATGCTGACCCGCTCGCGCATCGATGCCGGCCTTGCCGGCAATGTGGGGCTGGCCCCGCTCGATATTGCTGACCAGCACAAGGTGGTGATCTTCGAGCTGTCCAGCTACCAGACTGCCGACATGAATTTCCTGCCCGATATCGCGGCCGTTACCAATCTCTATCCCGAGCATGTCGATTGGCACGGTTCGGTGGAACGCTATTATCACGACAAGCTGCATCTGATTGATCGCGATGGCGGCTTTCCGGTCGCCCTGGGTGCCGCCGCTGTGGGCAATGCAAGGGTGGCCATGGCCGTACGCGACCATCGCCGCCTGATTCGCGATCTTGCTGCGGACGAATTGGCAGCCGTTGATGCCGCCGTCGACCGCTCGCGCCTCAAGGGCGCCCATAATCGCGATAACGCCAGACTGGCGGCGCAGATCGCGCTGGCCGCAGGCGGAACGCTCGATGGCATCGTGCAGGGCATTCGCGCCTTCACCCCGCTCCCGCACCGATTGGAAGAACACAGCTTCGGCAGCACACTCTTTGTCGATGATTCCATTTCCACCACTCCTGAAGCGACCAAGGCGGCGCTGGCCGCGTATCGTGGGCGGCGGCTGGCATTGATCGCCGGTGGGCATGAGCGCCAGCAGGACTATGCTGAACTGGCAGACCTGCTCGAGGGCTTTGGCGTTACCACGTTGGCCTGCCTGCCGGTGACCGGTGGCCGACTGGCGGCTGCTACCCTTGCCGCAGCACCCCACATTGCCGTTCTGCCCGTCGACGACCTTGCGTCTGCCATGCAGGCTTTGCGCGCACGGCAGGACGATTTCGACACGGTGATCCTCTCGCCGGGCGCGCCGTCCTATAATCAATTCAAGAACTTTGAGGAACGCGGCGACCGCTTTATTGCCCTTGCAAAGGCGCTGTTCGAAGAGGTTCAGTCATGAACGGCGCAGTCTACCTGGCCATCGCCATTGTCGGCGAAGTCATCGCCACATCATTCCTGCGCGCCTCCGCCGGCTTTACCCAACTGGTGCCAACGGTGGTGGTCGTCATCGGCTACGGCATCACCTTCTATTTCTTCTCGCTGGCACTTCAGACCATTCCGGTGGGCATCGGCTACGCCATCTGGTCCGGTGTGGGCATCGTCCTGGTTTCGGTCATCGCCTATTTCGCCTATGGGCAAACACTGGATCTGCCAGCGCTGCTGGGCATGGGGCTGATCCTGGCGGGGGTATTGGTCATCAATTTGTTCTCGCATTCGACCCCACACTGAGCCCACTCAGAAATTACCAGCGAGCGTTGTCTGCGGCACACCGGCAGCCAGCAGGGCAATGCGTATCTGCTCTACCAATCCGGGATCGGTCACCCTTTCACGCAGGCGCGGCAGCACCCCGCGCACCCTGAATGATGGCACGTCCAGTACTTGGGCCACATAGCGATTGACCATGGTTCCGTCGTGGTTGCGCTGGCCCGCCATGATGGCGAGGATGGGACCAAGTTCACGGTCGGCCTGGGCGTAGATCTCGGCATAGCGGCCAGCTTCTTCCAGTTCGCCTCGACGCAGTGACAGCAAGGTGGGCGCACCAAAATACCAGGCCGGTGGATCTTCCGCACTGCTGACTGCATCGGCGGCCATCGGCTGTGCCTCGATAAGGTCTCCCGACAGGGCAAGATGCAGGGCGTAGCTGGCCAGGGCATCTGCGTTGGCTGGATTGAGCTGCACAGCGGAGCTATAGGCTGCTCGCGCCCGTATCTGATCCCCTGCGGCTGCGCGAAGCCGCGCGTACTGCTCCCAGACAAAGGCGTTCGTCGGGTCCAGCGATACTGCCGCATCCAGCTTGGTTTCGGCCTTTGTCAGCTCCACAGGATTGGAGAAGCGCTCGCCATTGCCGCTGCCCATACGATCGACCAGCAGACTCGCCTGCATGGCCAGAAAACTGGCGTTTGGCTCCTGCTGTTTCCCGAGCGCTGTCAGACAATCGTCCACCCGTGCGGCGTCGTCCGTCGTACCTGTGTCGCGGTACTGATGGAAACGCATAAGGCAGAGATAGTCCGATGCATCCAACTCGAGCGCATCACGGGACGTCAGCAAAGTGCGAACTCTTTGATGCAGAGGGCCATGCGCACTGCCGAGGAGCAGGCTCAGCTTGCGTGAGACATCGTCAAGAACACCGGGCTTGGCTATCTCCTCCATCGTTTCGCCAATCGTATGGTTCCAAACGACCAGTCCGGAGTTCACGTCAGTCAAAATGGCGCTGTACTGCACCAGATCACCATCTGGACGCACGATCCCCGTCAGCACAAAATCGCTGGTGGGGGAATCTACTGCGGACGTTTCACCGCCACCGCCGTATCGAACTGATATCTCGTTGAACTGCTCAAGATCGGTCACCAGCTCAATGGC
>JAHJOS010000550.1 GCA_018820005.1 Alphaproteobacteria bacterium
AGCTTCCAAAAGGCGAGGCCAATGAATAGCTCGCGGGTGAGATTGAACGCCGCCAGGATCAGCAGATAGCCAGCAACGATTGACAGCAGCGTCACAAGACTGCCCTGCATGTGCTGCAGGAAGAGTTGCGGGTTGAAGCTGCCGCCGGCAAAAGCATCTGGCGCGCTGGCACTGAGCACGACAAAGCCACCCATTGCCAACAATATGAGCGCCGATAGCAGGGCCAGCCCGAAGCGGAAATACTGATGCAGGAGTGCCCGCCCTGAAACGCTGACCGTCAGAACGGCGCGCCCCAGCCGAACACTGGAGAACATGCGGGTGAGCTCTCTGGCCTGGTAGCGCAACACCAATGCGCCGATCATTGCTCCCGCAACTACGACTGGGATGTAGCCGAACGGATTGATCTGTCCGTTGCTGGGAAAGGCGCCCATTGCGGCACCTATGCCCAGGCCGATGGCGCCTGTGATCACGACCGCGACATAGGTCAGGTAGTACTGGCCAGCCAGGTGCTGCCACGAGCCCGTAAAACCAAAACGCTGCGTACCAAACCAGCTATGGACATAGCGATATCGCCAGAGGCTCACGGCCATGAAGGGATAGGCCAGTCCAACGGTCGCCACCATCAGGAGCGACCAGCCAAACCGGCGCAGGGCGTAGGCCCAGGGGTTGCCGGTCTGGTCACAGCGTATGCCGCGCCACAGTGTGCGCGACAGGCGAAAGTCGCGGGCACGATAGATGGCGTAGCCAATCAGGAACCACAGAACAAGCGCGACACCACCGTAACCAGCGATTGCGGCCTGAGTGGATTGGGTGGACAGGTAGAAAAACAGCCCGTAGAGCGGGATGAACACCGCCAGCGCCATCAGGAAGCCAATCAGCAGCTGGCTGGCCTCGCCCGTGTACTCCAGGCTGTCGCCGTCGATCTGGGTGCCCGACCAGTAAAATCGCCGCGTCCAGGTGGTAAGCCAGAACCGATAGAGCCCAATGGTTGGCAACAAGAGCACATAGCCACGAACAAGCAGGCCTACCAGCTCCCGCCGTGACCCTGTAAACACCACCGGCACCCGCCGCTCCGGCCCCAGTTGCATGACCATGCTTTGTCCTCTCCCAACCCTTTGCCTTTTAGGCGAGGCGCACGAGCTTGGAAAGCTGGGCGGGGCGCTTGGCTGCCGCGCTACGCGCCGAAGCGAAAGGACGGCTAGGGGTACAGACGCGTGCTGGTCCAGGGCTGGTCTGGCGCTGAGCGGACAAAACGCACCCGGTCATGCAGCCGGAATTCGCCATCCTTCCAGAATTCGATACTGGTGGGGACGAGGCGAAAGCCCGACCAATGCGCCGGTCTGACGATGCTGGCATCGCCGACCTGTGCAGTCAGCCCGGCAACCTCATCGATCAGGGTCTGACGATTGGCCAGCGGGTGCGACTGCTGGGAAGCCGCCGAAGCAATCTGGCTGCCCTTGGGGCGACTGCCAAAATAGGCGTCAGCCTCTTCTGCACTGACAACCTCAACCGGGCCGCGCATCCGCACCTGCCGCCGCAGCGACTTCCAGTGCATCACCATGGCAGCCTTGGGATGGGCCAGAAGCTGGGCGCCCTTGTCGCTGTCAAAATTGGTGAAGAAGCAGAAACCGCTGGTATCGCGGGCATTGAGCAGAACCATGCGCACGTCGGGCAGTCCGTCGGCATCAACACTGGCCAGGGCCATGGCGTGCGGGTCATTTGATTCGGCCTCTTTGGCCAAAGCGAACCATTCCTCGAACACGACAAACGGATCGAGGTCAGCCCGGTCGCTGTCGTCAAACAGGCGTTCCGTCAGGGTCTGGAGCATGTAAGTGGTATCCCATCGTCGCGCAAAACTGGACAAGCCGGGGGGGCGTGGCCATATAGGACGGGAAACCGGGGCGAAGCAACGCCCGCATCAATGAATGGACCAAATGCGCGATCCCTATACCGTGCTTGGGGTGCCACGATCAGCCAGCGAGAAGGACATTAAGTCCGCCTATCGCAAGCTGGCCAAGAAGTATCACCCTGACCAGAACCCAGAAGATCCGGCTGCGCACAGCAAGTTTGCTGAGGCGACCAACGCCTATGACCTGCTCAACGACGCGGCCAAGCGTTCCCAGTTCGACCGCGGCGAAATCGACGCCGACGGCAATCCCAAGTTTGCCGGCTTCAATCCGGGCGCAGCCGGTCAACGCGGCGGCCGCACGGCCCAGGGCGGCTTTACAGCCGAAGATATCCTCAAGGAGTTCATGAGCGGCTTTGGCGGCCAGCCAAGGGGTGGCAGTGCGCGCGGCCCGGCCGGTGGAGCCCAGTGGGATCCCTTCGCCGGCGCGGCCGGTGGCGCTGGAGCCCGCAGTGCCAAAGGCGAAGACCTCGTGGTCAATGCCACTATCTCGCTGGAGGATGCGCACAAGGCGGCGTCCATCCCGGTGCGCATGCCAAGCGGCAAAGTGCTGTCGGTCAAGCTGCCCGACAAGGTCGAGGAGGGTCAGCAGATCCGGCTCAAGGGTCAGGGATCGCCCGGCATGGGCGAGCCCGGCGATGCCTTGGTGACGGTGCGCTTCGAAAAATCCAAGCAATTCCGCCGCGACGGCGCCGATCTGCGCACCGATGTGCCGATCACACTCTATGAGGCCGTGCTGGGCGCCAAGGTACGCGTGCCGACGCTGGACGGTTCGGTGGAGCTCAACCTGCCGCCAGGCATCGACACCGGCAAGGCGCTGCGCCTCAAGGGCAAGGGGCTTTATGGCGATGGCGATCTCTACGCCAATCTCAAAGTCATCCTGCCGCCCGGCGGCGACGCCGACCTCGAGGCCCTGGCCCGCTTCATGCGCGACCAGAAACCCTACAAGGTGCGCGACTAGCTAGCCGCGCGGCGCGGCGGCGCGTTGCAGGCGGTCGTTGATGGCTTCGCCCAGCCCGTGCTCGGACACGGGCGCCACGGCGATGGTCGGGCAGCCTGCCGCATCAAGCTGGTGCAGCATGGCAAACAGGTTGCGCGCGGCCTCGCGTAGGTCGCCGCTTGGCGAGAGATTGGCCACGGGGCCCTCAAATGGCGCCGCATCACCAAAGGCCAGATAGGCCTCGCCGGGGCGCGGCGTGGCGTTGAGGCGGATCTGCGCATCGGGTGCATAATGGCTAATCAGCATGCCCGGCGCAGCGATGGCAGCGCCCTCCTCCACGACATCGACCGGCAGGCCGAGGCGCGCCGAAATATCCTCGCGCGCCATGGCCCCGGCACGCAATTGCACGAGACCATCGTCGCGCACCCGCAGGATGGTGGACTCCACGCCCGAATTGCACGGCCCGCCATCGAGCACCGGCACGCGCCCGCCAAAGCCGGCAATGACCTGCTGGGCGGTGGTGGGAGAGAGCCTACCCGAGGGATTGGCCGACGGGGCCGCCAGCGGCCGCGCGGTGGCGCGGATCAGCGCCAGCGCCAGCGGATGGTCGGGAATACGGATGGCAACGCTGTCGAGCCCAGCCGTCGCGACATCGGCCAGACCATTGCCGGGCCGCGCCGGCAGCACCAGGGTCAGCGGCGCCGGCCACAGCGCGGCGACGCGGCGCGCCAGCGGCGAGAACAGCGCCAGGGTTTCGGCCATGGCCAGATCGGCGCAATGGATGATCAGCGGATTGAAGCGCGGGCGCCCCTTGATTTCATAGATCGAGAGCACAGCGTCGGCATTGCTTGCGTCGGCCCCCAGGCCATAGACCGTCTCGGTGGCAAAGGCGCACAAATGGCCGGCGCGCAGCAGGGCGGCGGCGGCTTCCACCGAAATCGGTTCAGAACGGGTCTCAGAACTGGCCATGGGGTCCTTCTTGCTCATGGCGTTGTTTGACAACCTCCCCCGGGCGCGTCAAGACGAAGGGGCCGAGCCAATGGAGATCATGCCCGCGTGACCACGCTGCTCATCAGCCAGCAGAACTATGCCGACCATGCCACGCCGCACGGGCATCCCGAGCGCGCCGACCGCATTGCGGCCGTGCTGGAGGCGCTGAGCCGATCGCGCTTTGATGGACTGCTGCGCCGCGATGCCATCTCCGGAGACCTCACCCTGGCCGAGTTGGTGCATGGGCCGGACTACCTGGCCAAACTGCGCAACGCCCGGCCGGCCGAAGGCATGGGCCAGCTCGATCCTGATACCTTCATTTCGGCCAATTCTTTGGCCGCCGCGGCTACCGGGCTAGGCGGTGCGCTCGACGCGCTCGACGCGGTGCTGCTCGGTGCGGCCGACAATGCCTTTTGCGCCATCCGGCCGCCGGGCCATCATGCTGAGATCGCGACGCCCATGGGCTTTTGCCTCGTTAACACAGTGGCGATCCTGGCGCGCGAGGCGCAGCGCAAATATGGTGCCGAGCGCATTGCCATCATCGATTTTGACGTCCACCACGGCAATGGCACGCAGGACATTTTCAAGAATGATCCCAGCGTCTTTTATGCATCGACCCACCAGATGCCGCTGTTCCCAGGCACCGGCAAGGCAACCGAAACCGGCGTGGGCAATATCAGCAATACGCCGCTTGATCCCAATACCGATGGCGTCGCCATGCGGGACGCCTATCTGACCCGTGTCATTCCGGCATTGGTGGATTTCTCCCCCGACCTGATCCTGATATCAGCCGGCTTTGACGCGCATGAACGCGATCCCCTGGCGCAATTGCGCTGGCAATCGTCGGACTATGGCTGGCTCACGGGAAAGTTGATGGATGTGGCCGACCGCTGTTGTGGCAACCGCATTGTCTCGCTGCTCGAAGGTGGCTATGACCTCAAAGGGCTGGCTGGTGGTGTTTCGCATCACGTCGCCATGCTGATGGACGGTGCCATCGGGCGCCTCGACGAATAGGAAATCTGCCATGGCCGACAATGACGACGTCAAGACACTGAGCTTTGAAGCCGCACTGGCACAGCTCGAGGAAATCGTCGGCAAGCTGGAATCGGGCCGCGCGCCGCTGGCGGAATCAATTTCCATCTATGAACGCGGCGAGGCCTTGAAGGCCCATTGCGAAAAGCTGCTCAAGGCAGCCGAGGCACGCATCGAAAAGATTACCCTGTCACGCGATGGCAAGCCCACCGGCACCGAGCCGCTGGACGCCTGATCCCGCATCTGCCGGTCCAGGCGAGTTTTCGCTGCAGTAGTCAGCGGCCCCAAAATGCACCCGAGCCTGGCAGGAAGTCGCCTTGAGCACAGCAAAATCCCTTCGCACTTTCCGCATCATCTTGTGGACGCTGGTCGCCGTGGTGGCCCTGGGCGCCACCGCGCTCTACCTGTTCCGCCCACCGGCGCGGCCGCTGGGCATTACCGGGCAGGAATTCGCGCTCAATTCAACCAAGGGCGGCGCCTTCACGCAGGATGAACTCAAAGGCGTGCCGAGCCTGGTGTTTTTTGGCTATACATATTGTCCAGACGTCTGCCCCACGACGCTGGCCGAAACCACGGCGATCCGCGCCGAACTGGGGCTTACACCCGAGCAGTTGCGCATCATCTTCGTCTCGGTCGATCCGGAGCGCGACACCCTCGATATGGTCAAAAGCTATGTCGAGGGCTATGATCCCAGCATCATCGGACTTGTCGGCAGCAGCCTCGAACAGACTGAAAATGCCAAGGCGGCGTTTGGCGTCTTCTCCGAAAAGGTCGGCGAGCCGGGCGACCCCTATTATACGGCCAACCACACCGCCCTGACGTTCCTGATCAAGGCGGACGGAACCTTCCAGGGCACAATCGCCTATGAGGAGCCGCATGATACGGCCGTCGCCAAGGTCAAGCGCCTGGTGCAGGGATGAGCGAGCGCATTCGCCTCGATCTGGCACTCGAGCAGCGCGGCCTGGCGCCCAGCCGCGCCCGGGCGCGCGATGCCATCCTGCGCGGCACGGTTACCATCAATGGCGTCACGGCGCACAAGCAGAACCAGATGGTGGCCAAGGATGATGTGCTGGGGCTGAGCGATCCGGCCGCCAATTATGTGTCGCGCGCCGCCCTCAAGCTGGTGGCGGGCCTTGATGCCGG
>JAHJOS010000551.1 GCA_018820005.1 Alphaproteobacteria bacterium
GCCTTTTTTGTTGTTTGTTAACCGTTCCGACCGACAATTGCGCCCGTAAACGCGGAGGGGCCGCGCGGGACGCCAATAGCCATGACTTTGCCAGCACTGATGTCCACCCTGGCGCTCTTTGTGTTCCCCTTTGCCATGGCGCTCGCCGCATCGTCTGACCTGCTGACGATGACCATCTCCAACAAACTCGTGCTTGCGCTGGTGGCCGGCTTCTTTGTCATCGCTGTAGCCATTGGAATGCCGCTGGCGGATATGGGATTGCATGTTCTCGGTGCGCTGGCTGTGCTGGTGGTTGGGTTCATATTCTTCGCCCAGGGCTGGATCGGCGGGGGTGACGCAAAGCTGGCAGCGGCGACAACGCTCTGGCTGGGTTTGACGCTGACCATTCCTTATCTGGTCTATGCCGCTTTTGGTGGTGGCATGCTGACCTTGATGATCCTGGCGCTGCGGCGCATGCCCCTGACGCCCCTAATAGCGCGTTTCCACTGGCTGGAGCGCTTGCACGATCGCAATACTGGCGTCCCCTATGGCATTGCCTTGGCGATGTCGGGCTTGCTCACCTATTCAAGCACGGCAATCTTTGAACGGCTGACGGCCTAGCACCGCACCGCGTGCTTTGGGTCGCCCTGACCGGTTCCGACCTGCCCGCTGAGTCAGGGGATGCAATTCGCAAGAATTCACAGCTTGTTAACCCAAGTTGAAAAGCTCCGATTAACCAAACTTTGACCCTTTGGGTTCACAGTTCGTCCGGTGGAGTGGGGCCAGTACGCCCTCAGTGCAACCGGAGTGAGTCATGAAGCCGGCCCGGATCATACTATTGGTTGTCGCCCTTGTTGCTGGTGGGCTGGCAGCATTTCTGGTGACCCGTGGTGGCGCCCCGGTGACGACCACCGAGGTGGTTACCCAGGTCGTTCAGGAAGAAAAGACCCAGGTCCTGGTGGCCAAGACACCCATCGGCATGGGCGAGAGGCTTTCGGCAGCCACCATGGAATGGCAGGAATGGCCGCAGGGCGCCCTGCGCAGCGACTATGTGACTATCGCCGCCATGCCCGATGCTGCAGCCGACCTGACCGGCGCGGTTGCCCGTTACGAGTTTTTTCCCGGCGAACCCATCCGCGAAGCCAAGCTGGTACGCTCAGATCAGGGTTATCTGTCGGCTGTGCTGTCTGAAGGCATGCGCGGGGTATCGGTTGGCGTTAGCGCTGTTTCGAGCGCCGGTGGCTTCATTGTACCCAATGATCATGTAGACGTTATCCTGACCTCTCAGTCCAACGTAGGCGAGCGTTCCGAAGTGGTGCTGGCCAATGTCCGTATCCTGGCGATCGGCAAGCGCCTGGGGCAGGTTGGTGCCAGCGGTGGACAGACCGAGCAGGACGTTGCCGCAGGCGCAACGCCAGCGGCAATGACGTTCAACGATTCCACGATCGCCACCCTCGAACTGGATCCGGCACAGGCCGAAACCCTTATCAACGCGGCAACTCGCGGAGCACTGTCGCTGACTTTGCGCTCCGTCGCCGACTTTGCCGCCGATACCACCATTGCCCAGCGAACCAACAGCAGCCAGACAGTGCGCGTCTTCCGCTTCGGGCGTGAAGAAAGCGTGCTCTCGGGCAAACCCGGCCAGACCGAGAGCATGACCCCGGCCAGTCCAGCCGCCGCCGTGACGCCGGTGGCCGCCACCTCAAGCGCAACCACAAGTCAATTGCCCGCGGTGTCCGCACCCGCCTCTGATCCGGCACTAGCCGCTCAGAACAGCAATGTGCCCATGTAGGGTGGAGAAGACCATGAACCTGTTTCTGAACGTTCTCCACTGCCGTGCCCAGCTTCGCCTGGCGGCGCCGATCCTCGGGTTGGTCATGGCCTGCGCCGGGCTCGGCGTCCAGCCGGTCCTGTCCCAGGAAACACACTTGACGATTTCTCCGGGGGCCTACGGCGCGACAAAAAGGGTCGAGATTGAGCTCAACAAGACCATGCTGGTTGATCTGCCGGCGGGGGCTGCCGAAGTTGTGGTGTCGCAGCCCAGCATTGCTGCGGCCATCATGCGCACGCGCACGCGCGCGCTCGTTCAGGGCATTCTTGGCGGCGACACGAATATCTTCTTTCTCGACGATGCAGGTCGTACCATCGCTGTGCTGGACGTGAAGGTGATCACCGAGCCCTCCCAGGTCGGCAACGCACTTGAGGCAACACTGGCCCGCGTCATCCCCGGATCGCACATTTCGGTCGAGTCCGTTACGCTCATTGGCGACGTCAACCGCGTCGTGATGACCGGCACGGTCCTGTCGGGTGACGACAAAGACAGGGCCTCACTGGTTGCCGAGCAATTTGCGGGTGGCGCCAATAATGTCGCCAACATCATCGAGGTCTCGGGGACCCAGCAGGTCATGCTGCAGGTGACAGTGTCCGAGGTGAAGCGCGATGTTGCCAAGCAGTTCGGCATCAATTTGTCGGGCACGCTGAGCGTAGGCTCCACCAACCTCAGCTTCAACAATGCGACAACCACAGGCACCAATGGCGCTGCCGGCACCTTCGGCCTGGGCAATCTGCAGATCAATGCGGCAATTCGGGCGCTTGAGACCCGTGGCGCACTGCGCATTCTGGCCCAGCCGACGCTAACTGCTATCTCCGGCCAGCCCGCCAAGTTCCTGGCTGGCGGCGAGCTGCCCTATGCAACGGTTGATCCCACGACCAATCAGCGCACGGTCATCTTCAAGCCCTATGGCGTGGAACTCTCGTTTACCCCTGTGGTCAAGTCCAACGGCATAATTTCGCTTCAGGTCGATACCTCTGTATCCGATCCCCAGACCGATGGCTCGCTCACCAAGCGCCAGGCCAATACCTCGGTCGAACTGGGGGCCGGGACAACGCTGGCCATCGGCGGTCTGTTGCAGGAAACGTCGCGCCAGCAGATCAACCAGCTCCCGGGCCTGGGTAATATCCCCATTTTGGGTGCCCTGTTCCGCTCGCGCGATTTCCAGACCCAGCAGACTGAACTGGTCATTCTGGTCACGCCCTATTTGGTCCAGCCCAGCCCCGCATATTCCATCACAGTGCCGACGGATAAATCCACGGTCGCCAGCGATGCAGAGACCATCTTCCTGGGGCGCCTTGAGAACATGTACGGCGTTGCCGGAAGCGGCGAGATTCGTGGCAGCATCAAGGGTTCGGTTGGCTTCGTTCTCGACTAGGGTCGCGCCCGTTCGGCGCGGCGGCACAAACACTATGGGAGCCCGTGCGCAGATCTGGTCTGCGTATCCGGGATCCAGGGGCGGTTTCGCCGACCCCGAAGAAGGAGTATCGGTTCGATGAGTTTTCTTACCCCAGAGTCCCGGAAAGGCGAGGAGCCGGCGGCCGAAATCTCATCGGGCGCGCGACTGATTCCGCGTATTACCATCCAGGCCTTCTGCGAGCATTCCCAGACTGCTCAACTGGTCGAAAGCGCCATTCACGACCGCCGCATGTCCAAGGTGGCGCTGACCACGCACAATGGCGGCATTGATGGCGCGGTCGAAACCTACAAGTCCAACCCCACGCCCAATCTGATCATCGTTGAATCCACCGCCACCCCCGAGATGCTGCCCTCGGCCCTCGAGCGCCTGGCCGAGGTGTGTGATGCCACGACACGCGTAGTCGTGCTGGGTCACGTCAATGATGTGCTGCTGTATCGCGATCTGATCCGCTCGGGCATTTCCGAATACATTGTGCTGCCGGCAACGGCCAGCCAGATCGTATCTGCAATTACCGATCTGTTCGCTTCGGAAAACTCGGCACCGATCGGTCGTACGGTCGGGTTCATATCGGCCAAGGGCGGCGCGGGCGGCTCTACCGTCGCGCACAACGTCAGCTGGGCGGTGGCAACCACGCTGCGTCAGGATAGCCTGATCCTTGACATGGACCTGGCATTCGGCACCGCGGGCCTCAACTTCAATCAGGATCCGCCGCATGGTCTGATCGACGCGCTGTCAGTCAACCAGAAGGTTGATCAGACCATGCTCGACCGTCTCATGAGCAAGGCTGCCAATCACATCAATCTGCTCACCGCGCCGGTCACGCTTGACCGTACATATGACTTCGAGGAACGCCAGTTCGAACAGATCATCGAGATGTGCCAGAACACCATGCCGGTCGTGGTGCTGGACATTCCCCATGCCTGGAACGCCTGGGTACGCCAGACACTGGCCACGATCGATGAAGTGGTGATTGTGGCCGAGCCCGACCTGGCCAATCTGCGCAATGCCAAGAACCTGGCCGATACCATCAAGTCGCTGCGTCCTACCGAGCGCGAGCCGCTGCTGGTGCTCAACAAGGTCGGCCTGGCGCGCCGCCCTGAGATCAACGTTGCCGAATTCGTGAACTCGGTGGAATGCGAGCTAGTCGGGCAGTTGCCTTTCGACGCAGCCCTGTTCGGTACCGCGGCCAATAACGGTCAGATGATCGCCGAGGTCGCGGCCAACAACAAGATCAACGAGGTGTTTCGCAACATCGGCCTGCGCGTCACCGGGCGCCATGCTTCCCATTCCAGCAGCAGGCCAGCAGGTCTGATCAAGCTGCCCTCGTTCCTCAAGAAGCGGGCGTGACCGGTATTCGGCACCCTGAAACGGTAGGATGACCATGTTTGGCAAACGCACAACCTTTGGCGGCAATACTCCGGGCGTCGGTGAAATGGCGCGTCCGGTACAGAGCCCGCCCCGGGCAGTGCCCGCCGCGCCCGTTCGCCGCGCCAGCGACACTGACAGTATGGCTTCGCGCATTCGCACGCCTGAAGAAGTGGTCGATGTGCGTGCGCCGGCCGAGGCCCAGCGCGACAAGGAATATTTCCAGACCAAGTCGGCTATTTTCAATGCGCTGATCGACAGCATCGACCTCAGCCAGCTCGCCACCATGGAATCGGTGGCGGCCCGCGAAGAAATTCGCGATATCGTCGCCGAAATCATCGCGCTCAAATCCATCATCATGTCTATTTCCGAGCAGGAGGACCTGCTTGAGGACATCTGCAATGACGTGCTCGGCTATGGCCCGCTCGAGCCGTTGCTGGCGCGCGACGACATCGCCGACATCATGGTGAACGGCAGCCAGAAGTGCTACATCGAAGTGGGCGGCAAGGTGAAGCTCACCAATGTCCGCTTCCGCGACGACGCCCATCTGATGAATGTGTGTCAGCGCATCGTCAGCCAGGTCGGCCGCCGGGTCGACGAAAGCTCGCCCATCTGCGACGCCCGACTGCCCGATGGTTCCCGCGTCAACGTGATTGCGCCGCCGCTTTCGCTTGATGGCGCCACGCTCACCATCCGTAAGTTCAAAAAGGACAAGCTGACCCTACAGCAGCTGGTCAAATACAACTCCATCTCGCCAGAGGGCGCCGAGGTGCTCCGCATCCTGGGCCGCGTGCGCGCCAATGTGCTGATCTCGGGCGGTACCGGCTCGGGCAAGACCACTTTGCTCAACTGCCTGACGGGCTTCATCGAAAAAGACGAGCGCGTCATCACCTGTGAAGACTCCGCCGAACTTCAGCTGCAGCAGCCCCATGTGGTTCGTCTCGAAACCCGCCCGCCCAACCTCGAGGGCGAGGGCGAGATCACCATGCGCGATCTGATCAAGAACTGCCTGCGTATGCGCCCTGAACGCATCATCGTGGGCGAAGTGCGTGGACCCGAGAGTTTCGATCTGCTGCAGGCGATGAACACCGGCCACGATGGCTCGATGGGCACCTTGCACGCCAATAGCCCGCGCGAAGCCCTCAGCCGCCTTGAATCCATGATCACC
>JAHJOS010000552.1 GCA_018820005.1 Alphaproteobacteria bacterium
ATGATGCGCTGGTCGGCTTCTTCGGCGGTCATGGCGGTCCACATGATTGAGCGCCCAGTTATCCCCACCGTGCTCGTGGTGGTCAACAAGGACAGCCGCATCGAGCTTTTCCAGGACCAAGGCGTGCAAGTCGCCTTCGCCGACGAGCGGGTCGACACTCACTCGCTGATCCTGCTGCCCCGCAAGAACCAGGCTCAGGAGCTTTACGACCGGCTGGACGGCAAGATCGTCGTTTCACCTGCCGAGGATCATGCCGACACTGCGGCAAATGCCGTTCGGCAAATCAAATCCCTCAACGTCATAGCTACCGGCCTCAGGGCCGAAAAGGAGGCCTCATGAAGCTCTCTCCACCCGAAGAATGGCAGTGCGACCTTTCCATTTTCATGACTACTGACGGCCCGGAGTTTAGGTTCAAGGATGGCAGGGCCAGCCTGACCGAGGGCGCAGATGCCGCCAAGAACCAGAAGGCGATCGCAGCGATGGCGCTCCAAGCCGCTGAGAAGGCTAAGGCGGAGGCGGACGGCACCAAGCCGTCCTGATATCGGTTGCCACGCTCCTCCGCCCTTGCAGAACTTGTCGCCCCATCCCTTCCCAGGCTCGGTTACACCCGAGCAGAGGCGGCCGAGATCGTTGGGGTGGGCACTGATCTATTCGACCGCGCAGTTGCCACTGGCACTATGCCGGCGCCGCGGCAACTGGGCAGTCGTTTGCTGTGGGACATAGACGAGTTGGTGCGTGCTTTTCGGGAACTGCCCCACAAAGGCGCTTCCAATGAGAATCAGAACGCGGCATCTTCCGCCGACGACGACATGGTCTGATGGAAGAGCAGTTGGAAGAGGACAAGCGCGCTAAGGGGCTGATCAAAGATACTGATCGCCACGAAAACGACCGCTGGTACTATCGCCGCAAGGGGATGCCAAAGGTGCGCCTGCGCGAGCCCTATGGCTCAGATAGCTTCTGGGAAGAATATGCCGCCGCCGTGCTCGGGGTGCCGTACGTAAAAGGCGGCGAAAAGCCCAAGCCTGTTCAGATCGGTGGCAAGGCGGCGCCCGGGTCGTTCCGGTATCTGGTCGAGCAGTACATGGCGAGGGCCGTGGCAAACCAGGCGACGCATACGCGGTCCCGCAAGCGCCTTGTCCTCGACGAGATTTGTCAAGAAACGTGCCTCAGCAAATCTGGCGAGACCACGACTGGCAAGTTCGCCTACCGCAAGATGGAGCCCCGCCACATCGCTATCATACGCGATCAAAAGCCGGGGCGGCCGTCAGCGGCGAACAACAGGATCAAAATTGTCTCCGCAATGTTTGAGTGGGCCCTGCAGCCTGAGGTCGGCCTGGCCATAGTGAACCCGGCGCGCGGCGTGAAGAAACTGCAGGAGAGCGTTGATGGACACCACACCATCACCGATGACGAAATGATGCGGTATGAGGCCACACATGCTGTCGGCACCAAAGCGCGGCTCGCATATGAGATTTTTCGCTGCACCGGCCTCCGCATATGCGATGCCTCGGTCTTTGGGCGCCAGCACCTCTATAAGGCCGCCGTGACACTACTCAACGGCGAGCAGATCGAGCAGGTGCGATTTCGCATCACGCCGAAAAAGACCAGCACCAAGACAGCTGTCGTCGTCGACATGCCAGTGCTGGAACCGCTTGCTCTGGCAATCGCCGCCCTGCCCCTGACAGACATGACCTTCCTTGTCACCGAGTTCGGCAAGCCGTTCTCGGAAAAAGGCCTCGGGAACAAGATGCGCGACTGGTTCGACGAAGCCCAGCTGTTCCATTGCTCTTCCCATGGCATCCGCAAGGCGGATGCAACAATAGCGGCGGAAAACGGCGCGACTGGTCATGAGCTCATGGGAATGATGGGCTGGACAACCCTGAAGCAAGCGGAAATTTACACGCGCAAGGCGGATCGGAAGAAGCTGGCGGACTCGGGATCAACACATCTTTTGAGCCGGCGCTGACAGCACGTTCCATGAACAAAAGTGTCCCACTTTCTCAGGGGTGGTGAAGAGTGGGACGAAAAGCCCCAAATTCTTCAACGATATCAATGTCTGGAAAAGTTGTTGGAGGCCTCGTCCGGAATTGAACCGGAGTACGCGGATTTGCAATCCGCTGCGTCACCACTCCGCCACGAGGCCTCA
>JAHJOS010000553.1 GCA_018820005.1 Alphaproteobacteria bacterium
CAATCAAGGGAGACGATCGTGACCGCACGCGGCGAGAATATGCGCATCAATGGCGACCGGCTGTGGGATTCGCTGATGGACATGGCGAAGATCGGGCCGGGCATTGCAGGCGGCAACAATCGCCAGACTCTGACCGATTCCGACAGCGAGGGCCGGCATCTCTTCAAGACATGGTGCGACGAAGCGGGCATGACCATGTCCGTCGACAGGATGGGCACGATGTTCGCCACCCGCCCCGGCACCGATCCCGATGCGCTGCCAGTCTATGTCGGCAGCCATCTCGACACCCAGCCCACTGGCGGCAAATATGATGGCGTGCTGGGCGTGCTGGCCGGGCTTGAGCTGGTCCGCTCGATGAACGATCTGGGCATCAAGACAAAGCACCCCATCGTTGTCACCAATTGGGCCAATGAGGAGGGCGCCCGCTTCGCTCCCGCCATGCTGGCCTCGGGCGTTTTTGCTGGGATCCACACCTTCGACTACGCCTATGGCCGCAAGGACATGGACGGCAAGAGCTATGGCGATGAGCTGCAGCGCATTGGCTGGGTTGGCGAGGAAGCCGTGGGCGCGCGCAAGATGCACGCCTATTTCGAATATCACATCGAACAGGGCCCGATCCTGGAAGCCGAGAACAAGCAGATCGGCGTGGTGACGCACGGCCAGGGCCTGTGGTGGCTCGAATTCACCCTCACCGGCAAGGAAGCCCATACCGGCTCGACGCCCATGCTGATGCGCGTCAATGCGGGCCTCGCCATGGCGCGGATCATCGAGGCGGTGCAGGCCATCGCCATGGATCACCAGCCCGGCGCCGTTGGCGGCGTGGGGCAGGTCAAGTTCACACCCAATTCCCGCAATGTGTTGCCGGGGACCGTGGTGTTCACCGTCGATATCCGCTCGCCCGAACTGGGCAAGCTGACCTCCATGCGCCAGCAGATCGAGGCCAGGGCACAGGCCATCTGCGCCGAGCTCGGTGTCGGCTACGCCATGGAGGCCGTCGGTCACTTCGATCCCGTGGCCTTCGACCCCACCCTGGTCGCCCGTGTCCGCGCCGCTGCCGAAAAGCTCGGCTATAGCCACATGGACATCATTTCGGGCGCCGGCCACGACGCCTGCTGGACCAACCGCGTTGCCCCCAGCACCATGGTCATGTGCCCCTGCGTCGGCGGGCTCAGCCACAATGAGGCGGAAGAAATCTCCAAGGAATGGGCCGCAGCCGGCGCCGATGTGCTGTTCCATGCGGTGGTCGAGACGGCGGAGATCGTTGAGTAGAAATGGCCCAACTCTCCGCCCCTGCCGACCTGAACCTTGGACCCAACTCTGTGGTGGCTATGGGCTTGGCACGGACGGGCGGGGGGTCTCACCTCTCCCTTTGGAGGAAAGGTCGGCCCGCAGGGCCGGGTGAGGGGGCCTGATGTCGACACTCAAGACCCGCTTTTCGGCCACTGCCGCCAAACGCCTCCGTGTCGAGATGACCGACGCCGAGCGCAAGCTCTGGTCCTTGCTCCGCAACCGTCAATTCCTCGGTCTCAAGTTCGTCCGCCAACTACCCATCGGCCCCTATATCGCCGACTTTGCCTGTCGACAGGTTGATCTGGTCGTCGAGCTAGACGGCGGTCAACATGATCAGAACCCTGCCGATCATGCCCGGACACAGGTCCTTGCTGCGCATGGCTACGACGTGATCCGTTTCTGGAATTACGATGTTCTGTCAAACAGCGATGGCGTGCTCACCACCCTGGGCGCGCACATTGATCAGGCCCCCTCACCCGGGCGTCGCTTCGCGACGACCGACTTCTCCCCCCAGGGAGAGGTGAAGAAAGGAAACCACCCATGAGCAAAGTCATCAAGAACGGCACCATTGTCACGGCCGATCTGACCTACAAGGCCGATGTGAAGATCGAGGGCGAGACCATCGTCGAGATCGGGCCGAACCTTTCTGGCGACGAGGTGCTGGACGCCACCGGCTGCTACATCATGCCGGGCGGCATTGACCCGCATACCCACCTCGAAATGCCCTTCATGGGCACCTATTCCGCCGATGATTTTGAGTCCGGCACCCGTGCAGGCCTGGCTGGCGGCACCACCATGGTGGTCGATTTCTGCCTGCCCAATCCCAACCAGAGCCTGCTTGAGGCCCTGCAGATGTGGGACAACAAGACCGGCAAGGCGAGCGCCGACTATTCTTTCCACATGGCCATCACCTGGTGGGACGAGCAGGTCTGGCGCGAGATGGATGAAGTCGTCAAGCGCGGCATCACCAGTTTCAAGCATTTCATGGCCTATAAGGGCAGCCTGATGGTCAATGACGACGAGATGTTCGCCAGCTTCCAGCGCTGCGCCGAACTGGGCGCGCTGCCGCTTGTCCATGCCGAAAATGGCGACGTCGTCGCCGCCATGACCGCCAAGCTGCTGGCCGAGGGCAACAACGGCCCCGAGGCCCATGCCTATTCGCGGCCGCCGGAAGTCGAGGGCGAGGCGACCAACAGGGCGATCATGATCGCCGACATGGCGGGCACGCCGCTCTACGTGGTACACACGTCCTGCGAGCAGGCGCACGAGGCGATCC
>JAHJOS010000554.1 GCA_018820005.1 Alphaproteobacteria bacterium
AGCGCCATTGCAGCCGAGGTTGACCCTGCCAAGCTGGTCTACACGGGCGAGGTTGAGGACTATTTCTTCCAGATCGAGAAGGAACTCAAAGCGCGGCTCGGACCCGATCTGGCGGGCCGCCTGCACACCGCGCGCTCACGCAACGACATTGACCACACCCTGTTCAAGCTCGGGCTCAAGACGCGGCTTGATCTGTTGCTGACCAAGGCCCGGGCACTTTACGACGTCCTCATCGACGCTGCCGAGGCCAACAAGGCAACCTTGATTGTGGCTTACACCCACGGTCAGCCGGCCCAGCCGAGCACCTTTGCCCACTATCTGGGCGCCATGATCGAGGTACTGGGCCGCGATATCGATCGCCTCCAGGCCGCCTATGACATCGTCGATCAATCGCCGATGGGTGCGGCGGCAATCACGACCTCCGGCTTTCCCATTGACCGGGCACGCGTAGCGCATCTGCTCGGTTTCGCAGCTCCGCTGCAGAACTCCTACAGTTGCATCGCGGCGGTCGACTATATCACGGCCACCTATGGCGCAATCGAACTGATGTTCCTCCATCTCGGACGCCCCATTCAGGACATGCAGGTCTGGAGCAGCTTTGAAGTGGGCCAGCTCTATGTCCCCAACGCGCTGGTGCAGATCTCCTCGATCATGCCGCAGAAGCACAATCCGGTGCCGATCGAGCACCTGCGGCTGCTGTCGAGCCAGACCTTCGGCCGCGCTCGGGCCATGCTCGATGTCATGCACAACACGCCTTTTACTGACATGAATGACAGCGAAGGCGAAACCCAGGCCATGGGCTACCAGGCTTTTGACAGCGCCTATCGCGTACTCGATCTATTGGCGTCCGTCATGGCGCAGGTGCGGATCGATCCGGCCCGAGTCGCCAACAATATCCGCCGCTCCTGCATTACGATCACCGAGCTGGCGGACAGTCTGGTTCGTCAGGAAGGTCTGTCGTTTCGCCAGGGCCACGAAATCGCCGCCGCGGTTGCGCGCGCAGTTGTGGCGGTCGATGGTGATCTGCCGGTCGATGGCTTTGCGCCATTTGTGGCGGCGTTTGAACACGCTGTTGGTCGCCCCTCGGCAATTGATGCTGCCGCTTTCGCTGAACTGGTTTCGCCAGAGCATTTCGTCGCGGTTCGCACGCGGTTCGGCGGGCCCGGGCCGGCGCCAATGGCTGCCGCACTTGCCAGCTATCGCGCGCGGTCGGCAGGGTTTGTCAATTGGGCCAAGACCCGAGCCACGACGCAGGCGAACGCCGCCGCAGAACTCAATTCAAAATTTCAAGCACTGGTAGGAGCGGCCTGATGGCGACGATTGAACTGCAGGGCCTGGTCAAAACCTACAACAAGACAACGGCCGTTCATGGCATCGACCTCACCATTAAGGACGGAGAGTTCGTCGTGCTGGTCGGGCCGTCCGGCTGTGGCAAGTCGACCACGCTGCGCATGATCGCTGGGCTTGAAGACATCAGTTCTGGAACCTTGAGCATTGCCGGGGAAGTGGTCAACGAAAAGGCCCCCAAGCAGCGTAACATCGCCATGGTGTTCCAGAACTACGCGATCTACCCGCACATGAGCGTGGGCAAGAACATCGGCTTCGGCCTCTATACGTCCAAGCTCAGCACAGCCGAGAAAGACGCCCGCATTCTGGACACTGCCAAGATCCTCGGGCTGGAAACCCTGCTCCATCGCCGTCCTTCCGAGTTGTCCGGCGGACAGCGTCAGCGCGTGGCCATCGGCCGGGCCATGGTGCGTGATCCTGCCGCGTTCCTGTTCGACGAGCCGCTGTCCAATCTGGATGCGCAGTTGCGGGCCCAGATGCGCATCGAGATCAAGCGGCTCCACCAGCGCCTGGGCACAACCATTGTCTATGTTACTCACGACCAGATCGAGGCCATGACCATGGCCGACAAGATCGTAGTCATGCGGGATGGCCGCATCCTGCAGGTCGGCACCCCAACCGAGCTCTACGAGGCCCCCGTCGACGTGTTTACCGCACGATTCATCGGTAGTCCTTCGATGAATCTGCTCGCGGGCCGTATCGACAACGGCAAGCTCACTGCAACGGGTGCCGCCGCAAGCAGTCTCGACACTGCGGGGCAGGCCGATGGAGCTGTCTCCATCGGCATCCGCCCACATGATCTGC
>JAHJOS010000555.1 GCA_018820005.1 Alphaproteobacteria bacterium
AGAACGGCAAGGTCCCCACGTTCAACAAGAAGACCACCATGGGCACCTATATCGATATGTCGGCTTTCGCCAGCCGCACCCTGTCGGCCATTGCACTGAATACCGACAACAAGTTTGCGCCCGAAGAATCCAGCGCCGCCCAGGCCGCCTTGCGCACCAAGAGCGGCGCCGCCCTGCTGGCCGGCTTCCAGAACGCCGCCAAATCCAGCGACCCCACCGCCTTCAGCCAGAATATCATCTCGATCTACTCATCCATGAGCGACGAGGAACGCCAGGCCGCCGGCTGGAGTCCCGACTTTTACGCCGCCGCGCTCTCAAGCTATCAGTCCACCAGCAAGCTGACCCAGATGTTCGCCGAAGCGGGCGGCGACAGCACCGGATTTTTGTCTTGGATGGGCAAGTAGCGGGCAGGCGCTGAGCCCACCTCTCCCCTTGGGGTGAGTGGTTGACCCCTCTCGGGGTCGGGAGAGGGGACCCTCCATATAAACCGATCTGGCCAGGGCCGCTCAGCCGCCGTCTGTCCCGGCGTCAAACAATTGATCCAGCGCCCCCTCAAGCGCTGAGAACGCATCGCTGCCCAGAAGGGTGCGATAACGCGCCTCTATCGCCAGCTTGATCGCATTACTGTCGGAAAGCGCCGCAGCGCCCTTGCGGGTCAACCGCACGATGCGGGCGCGCGCGTCGGCGGGGTCGGCAACTCTCTCCACCACTCCGATCGCCACCAGCCCATCCACATGCTGCTGCACGGCCTGCTTGCTGATACCCAGAAGCGCTGCCAGCTCGCTTTGCGGCACACCGGCATTGCGCAACTGGCCGACAACGCCACCCTGGGCCTGTGTCATCCAGTCATGCCCCTGCGCCACCAAAGCGGCATCAAGCTCGGCCTTCCACTGTCTGCTCAAGCGCGTCAGGCGCCAGCCGATATGATCGATCAGCGGCGGAAGGTCATTTTCGTCAAGCTTCTTGACCAAACTCATATTCTCCATTAGTCAAGCTACTTGACGGATATGCGCGCGACAATCCGTCTTGGTCAACATTCATGAGATAGATCCATGCCCATCATCAAAGCGGCGTCTGCACCGACCTTTCAACTCCCCGGCACCCTCTTTACCGGCCTGGCCTCACCCAAGCGCGGTTCCAGCATTAATGCCGTCTGGCACGTGCGTATCGTAGCGGGCACCCAAGGCACACCGCACCGCCTCTCCCACGAGGAAATCTTCGTCTGCACCGAAGGCCATGGCACCGCGCAGATCGGTGAACAGACTCATGAGGTTGAAAAAGGCGATGCGCTAATAGTACCGGCCAACGTCGATCTGTCTCTAACCAATGCCGGCACACAGGACTTTTGCGCTGTCGTTGTCTTTCCGGTCGGCGGCCGGGCCATCTTGCCCGGCCAAGCCGGTTTCACACCACCCTGGGCTGAATAGCCCCTAATGGATCCCCGCGCAAAACCACTGGATGCGCTTCACCGCCTCTTCCAGCTCGGCATTGCTGGCCGCATAGCTCAGGCGGAAGTGGCCCGGCAGGCCAAAGGCCGTGCCATGCACCAGCGCCACGCCAGTCTCTTCGAGCAGCGCAAGCACGAAATCCTCGTCGGTCGTGAGCAGCGTGCCGCCCGCGCTGGTCCTGCCCAGCAGGCGCTGGCACGAGGGGAACACATAGAATGCTCCCTCCGGTGTCAGGCAATCGAGCCCGGTATTGGCATTGAGCCCCGCCACCACCATGTCGCGCCGCGCCTGGAACACTTGGCGCCACTCGGCCAGAAAGTCCTGCGGCCCGTTGAGCGCTTCCACCGCCGCCCATTGCGCAATCGAGGTCGGGCAGCTGGTCGATTGCCCCTGCAGCTTTGTCATCGCTGCCAGCAGGGGCCGTGGCCCGGTGCAGAAGCCAATGCGCCAGCCGGTCATGGCGTGGGACTTCGACACACCGTTCATGGTCAGCGTGCGCCCCTGCAGCTTTGGCTCCACCTGGGCGATGGTGGCAAAGCTGCCGCCATCATAGACCAGCACTTCATAGATATCGTCGGTCAGGATATGGACGTGTGGATGGGCCAGCAGCACATCGGCCAGCCCGCGCAGCTCGGCCGCGCTATAGGCCGCGCCCGTCGGGTTCGATGGCGTGTTGAGCAGCAGCCACTTGGTCTTGGGCGTGATCGCCGCTTCGAGGACTGCCGGCGACAGCTTGAAGCCGGTCGAGGCATCGGCCACCGCAAACACCGGCTCGGCGCCGCACAGCCGCACGATTTCGGGATAGCTCACCCAATAGGGCACCGGCACCACCACTTCGTCGCCGGGGTTGAGCGTGGCCATCAGCGCATTGAAGATGATCTGCTTGCCGCCCGAGGACACAAAGCAATCGGCCGCCGTCACGTCCAGCCCATTGTCGCGCTTGAACTTGGCCGCCACTGCGGCTTTCAACTCGGGAATGCCATCGACATTGGTGTAGCGTGTCTTGCCCGCGTCCATGGCCGCCTTGGCCGCGTCACGCACATTGAGCGGCGTGTCGAAATCGGGCTCACCGGCCGAAAGCGCGATGATGTCGCGGCCCTGCTGCGCCAGTTCGCGCGCCTTCTGGCTGATGGCCACGGTCGCCGACGGCGCCACCCGCGCCAGTGCCTCGGACAAGAATGCCATCGTCTGTCTCCCACCAGTGTCGGCGGGCAGTGATATGGATTGCGACGCCCTCAATCAAGCAGCAAGCAGCTGCCGCATGCGGTTTTCTAGATGCCGATGCCCGGCTGCTTGCGCAGCGCCACGCCCAGCACATGCCAGCCGATATCGGGTTCATCCACCAACTGATAAAGCGCTTCGTAAAGTGCCTGATCCGGCCCCACCAGCTTGACCACCTGCGCCACCACCGTCTCGCTCACGCGTTCGAAGCTGCCAAAGCTGTGTGAGCGCGACCGCACGATTGGGCCATAGCCGCTGGCTTCCACCGCTGCCAGAAAGGCCTCGGGTTGGGCTGCAAACTGGGTGCGAAATCCTTCCCCGGCAAAGTCCAGCGCTGCTGCTGCATCACCTGCCTGCAGCGCCGCGATCTGTCCACTCACCGCCGCCTGCCAGGGAGTCCCATCCTCCTGCGCCAGCACCGGGTGCAACAGGGCTGTCATCATCATCGCCAATGCCAGAAATAGTCGCATCTCAGACTCCTTCTGCCGGGCAAGGCAGGCCGCCTTGCCACAGTTGTGCCATCAAATGGTACCGCCACAGCCGGATTCGCCCCAAACTCGAACCGCATTCGGGTGGCCTTATAGGGTCATCGACACGTTACGGAACGATACCGACCCCATGCAGAAAACTACGTCTCCCAAGCGGAAAAGTTTCAAGCGCTTCGCTATTGGCTCAACGGTTGTGGTGGCCGTTTCGTCCGTGGCGGCTGTTGTTGCTGGTGTGGTGCCGGCCTCTGCAGCCAGTATCGTCGCACAGCCGGATGCGCAGATCGCCATTTTCATGGTGCCTGCGACGCTGCTGGTTCTGGCGACGATGTTTGAAGTCGTCCGCTTTTCCCGCCGCGGCCCCATGCAGGCTGGCGCGCCGGCCCGGGCGCGCAAGCGCAGCCACTGGTCACCTGGCCATGGCGAGAGTTGACCCTCCATTCTATTCTGTTTCCAGCGACCTCCCTCCAGTCGTCTGACATCTGGGCCGGCCATTGTGCCGGCCCTTTTTTTGCGCGCTTGCCCTCGCTGCCCGGGCAGACCACACTGCCTTTAAAGGCCCCGTCCGGCCGGCGCATCTTCACCAGGCTAAGGTAGACGCTCCGCCTGCGACAGCACCAGCGGTCCGGAAATTTTCTGTGTAGCCAATAATTTGGCGGCAACTTACGACGAGCCCGATGCACGAAACACCAGCGTCCGACCGACCGCTAGATTTCATCTTTACATATAATAGTACTTTATATAGCGTCCGGTCATCGCCGCAGGTGAACACACCGCAGCGACCATCTTTTGGGAGGACATCGTGACCATCATCACCAAGCTTGCCATCGCGGCAAGCCTCGCTACCGCTTTGACATCCGTCAGCATCGCTCAGGACAACCTTAAGGGTCTGGTCGTCGGCTTCAGCCAGATCGGCTCGGAATCGGGCTGGCGCGCTGCCGAGACCTCGGTCACCAAGGCCCAGGCCGAAGAGCGTGGCATTGATCTCAAGTTCGCCGATGCCCAGCAGAAGCAGGAAAACCAGATCAAAGCCATCCGTGGCTTCATTGCCCAGGGCGTTGATGCCATCATGGTTGCCCCCGTCGTCGCCACCGGTTGGGACGATGTGCTGACCGAAGCCAAGGAAGCCGAGATCCCCGTGATCCTGCTCGACCGTGGCGTTGATGCCCCCGAAGACCTTTACCTGACCTCGGTTGCTTCCGATCAGGTCAAGGAAGGCCGCGTTGCCGGTCAGTGGCTGGTAGACGCCGTCGGCGACGCTGACTGCAAGGTCGTCGAGCTGCAGGGCACCGTGGGTTCCACCCCGGCCATCAACCGCAAGCAGGGCTTTGAAGAGGCCATCACCGGCCACGCCAACATCACCATCGCGCGCAGCCAGACCGGCGACTTCACCCGCTCCAAGGGCAAGGAAGTCATGGAAGGCTTCATCAAGGCCGAAAATGGCGGCAAGGACATCTGCGCCGTCTACGCTCACAATGATGACATGGCCGTTGGCGCCATCCAGGCCATCAAGGATGCTGGCCTCAAGCCCGGCACTGACATCAAGGTGGTCTCCATCGATGCCGTGCCCGACATCTTCGCTGCCATGGTCAATGGCGAAGCCAATGCCACGGTCGAACTGACCCCCAACATGGCTGGCCCGGCCTTTGATGCGCTCTCGGCCTATCTCGCCGATGGTACCGCGCCCGCCAAGTTCATCATCACCGAGTCCAAGCTCTATACCCCTGCTGACAATCCGCAGGGCGAATACGACACCCGCAAGGGTTTGGGCTACTAATCTCGGTTCGCAATCGACCATCGAACGGTGCCTCCCCCTTGACGGGGGAGGCTG